>CAKSAI010000119.1 GCA_934434905.1 uncultured Lachnospiraceae bacterium
CATCAAGCCTATTTTTCGAGTTGCCTGCGGCTGATATTTTTGGCTTTCGAAAGCCATAGTCCCTGTAGGCACAGCATCTGGAGCACCAGCGCTTATCGGCAGGCTCTTTTGGCGTGCTTATTGGCAATCTCTTCCTCTATTGACAACACCCCCCAAAATGCATACAATGATAAGCAAAGGGAGGGCACAATGAATAATATTATTGAAATCAACCACCTATACAAGACCTTCGGCGAAGTCAAAGCCGTGCAGGACTTAAGCTTTCGCGTCAAGGAGGGCGAACTCTTCGCGTTCCTGGGCGTCAATGGCGCAGGAAAATCTACGACCATCAATATCTTATGCAGCCAGTTGGCGAAGGACAGCGGCTCGGTTGCCATATGCGGGGCGGACCCGGATCAGAATCCCGATGCGGTGCGTCGCAGTCTGGGCGTTGTGTTCCAGAACTCCGTGCTGGATAAGGATCTCTCTGTCCGCGATAATCTGGAGAGCCGTGCGGCACTTTATGGAATCCGGGGCGAAGCATTTAAGACGAGACTTGCAGAACTGGCGAAGCTTCTGGAATTTGAAGATCTGCTGAAGCGCTCCGTAGGTAAGCTCTCCGGCGGACAACGGCGGCGCATCGATATTGCGCGTGCATTGCTGCATCGGCCCAGGATACTGATCCTGGATGAGCCAACTACAGGTCTCGATCCCCAGACAAGAAGCGTTCTGTGGCAGGTCATCGGCGATCTGCGTAAGAGAGAGAAGATGACGGTGTTCCTCACCACCCACTACATGGAAGAAGCGGCGGATGCCGATTATGTGATCATTCTGGATTCCGGCCAGATTGCAGCGGAGGGGACGCCTCTGCAGCTTAAGAATACCTATACCGGCGACTTTATCACACTCTACGGAATGGACGAGGCCAGTGTGAAAGCACTGGGCGCACCCTATGAGACCATCCGGGATGCCTACCGGGTATCTGTTCCCGATACGGCTGCGGCTACCGATCTTATTCTGAAATACCCGGAGTATTTCAAGGACTATGAGATCACCAAGGGCAAGATGGATGATGTATTCCTTGCCGTTACCGGGAAGAAGCTGACAGGAGGTACGAAAGAATGACCGGACTCGGAGCGCTGGTAAAGCGCAATTCAAAGCTGTACTTTAAAGACAAGGGGATGTTCTTCACCTCCCTCATCACGCCGGTTATCCTGCTGGTGCTGTACAGCACATTTCTCAGCAATGTATACGAAGATTCCTTCCGCTCGGCGCTGACAGCAGCCGGTGCATCGGTATCAGACAAGGTGCTCTGGGGCTGTGTGGGCGGCCAGCTTGTCTCATCGCTGCTGGCGGTTAGCTGCGTGACGGTGGCGTTCTGTTCCAATCTCCTGATGGTACAGGATAAGGTCAGCGGCGCACGTCATGACCTGACCATTGCACCCTTAAAGCCGGCGGTTCTGGCGTTGAGCTACTATCTCTCTACGCTGCTCACCACACTCATCATCTGCCTTGCGGCAACCGGAGTCTGCCTGGGGTATCTGGCTGCGGTTGGCTGGTATCTGACTGTGGGGGACGTGGCGGCACTTCTTCTGGACGTGGTTTTGCTGATGCTGTTTGGCACAGCACTGTCATCCTGCATTATTTTCCCGCTGTCTACCAGCGGGCAGGCCAGTGCCGTGGGAACCATCGTCAGCGCAGGTTACGGATTTATCTGCGGCGCGTATATGCCTATCTCCAATTTCTCCGGTGGGCTTCAGAAGGTCATATCCTTCCTGCCGGGCACTTACGGCACCAGCCTGCTGCGCAATCATGCCATGCGTGGTGTGTTTGAGGAGATGCTTGATCTGGGATTTCCTAAGGAAATCGTGGAGAGTATCCGGGACAGCGTAGACTGCAACCTGTATTTCTTTGATAACAAGGTCGAGACTGGCACAATGTATCTCATCATGGTGGGTGTGGTTGTTCTGCTCGTTGGTCTGTATGTGGTGCTGAACCGGGTTCGTAATGAAAAGTGATGAAGCATGAATTTTCTTGCGTAGCATAAAGAATTCGTTTATAATCAAGAAAAACACAGCCGTAAGGCGAAGTTTTTCGCTACCCAAACGTAGCGAAGCGGAGTTCGGGTTTCCCGAAAAAAACAAATGATACAGGAGGGCGGGGTTTTGAGCAGAGAGAGCGATCTGCAGGCTTTGCAGTCAATAAAAGACGAAATCGTTGAAATCTATAACCTCAACGAGAAATGCCGGACATTGAGCGAGGAATGTGAGAAACTTTCCAAGCAGGCATCATCACCGGAACCATTCAGCTTTGAGCGGATACCGGAGAATGAGCACGAGAAGTTAAAGGCGGAATATGATAAACAATGGAAAGAAAAGCACCAGGGAACAAATAAAATATCCCGGATTTTTTTGATTCTGAATACCGTTATCATCGCGGCGATATCACTTTTGATCATTGCTGATGTATGCTTTCACACCGGAATCATCATAAAACCGGACATGGCGCTTAAGCTTACGGACGCTAAGCTGTCTGAAAATATAATAGCTGTGCTGGCACAGGCAGGGATTGCCGTTTTACTGATTGCGCTGCCACGGAAGCTGATGAGGAGGGTTGAGAAATGAAGCTGTTGAAAATCCTTTTTATCATCGTTGCTCTTTTCTTTTTTGCACTTATCTGTGGCGGTTATATTGTCGCCGTGGTGCAGGCGGGCGGAATCGGTATCCTGCTTGCCCTTGTCGGCACCGCCGTGGTAACTACACTCTGCGCGGTTATTTCAAGACCGATAGCAAGAGCAAGGAACAAGCAGCCGAGGTATAGCGCCGGGCAGAAGGAAGCGCTGGCGCAGGCAGAAGAGAGAGACCGGCTCAACGGCCAGAAGAATCAGGAAAACGAAGCGGCGGCCAGGGCCGAGTATGAGAAGAATCTCCCGGCGGTAGTTGAGAGCACCAAGGAGAAGCTTCGGGAAAAGACCGAGGAGCTGCATAACTGTGCGTTCCGGTTGAAGGAGCATCTTCAGACCTTCTATTCTATGGATCAACTGAGCGATGACGATAAAAGCCTTCAGACCATCGATTGTCTGATCTATTTTATCGAGACACACCGGGCGGATTCTATTAAGGAAGCCCTTCGGGAATATGACAAGGCCGTTGCGGCGAATCAGCTTGCGGCGTTGGAGAGTCAGCGTGTCAGTCTGCTGAAGCAGCAGATCCGGATGCAGCAGGAACAGATGGAGATGACGAGGTCGCATCAGCGGAATGTGGAGGCAACTCTGCAGCAGGCAGCGGCACAGGCGGCGAGCGATCGAGCCCGGCAGAGAGACATGATGTATGTTCATTATTTAAATATTGAAACAGAATTGGGCAGTATTGCCAGCAATAGCGGAAAAATTGCCGATGCTGCCGAGCTCTACAGCGCAAAGTATTATTAAAAAATGCCATAAAACAGTGCGACAAAACCCTTGAAATTCTCCTTGACTACTTTAACAAATTGTAGTAGTATAGCAACAAAGTTTTTTAACAGATAAACAAGGAGGATAAGATTATGAAAAAAGCAGTAAGTATGTTCTTAGCACTTGTACTTGTGGCTGCATCCTTGACAGGCTGTGGCGCGAAGGAAAATGTTACCGGTAATGGCGGCAGCACAGAGAAAGTATTTAAGATCGGCGGTATCGGACCCACTACCGGTGAGGTTTCTATTTATGGTAATGCAGTGAAGAACGGTGCGCAGATCGCAGTAGACGAGATCAATGCAGCCGGAGGTATCAACGGCATTAAGATCGAATATAAATTCCAGGATGATGAGGGAAATGCCGAGAAGGCCGTAAATGCATACAATACATTGAAGGACTGGGGAATGCAGGCGCTGATGGGTGCCGTGACCAGCACACCGTGTGTTGAGGTGGCGGACCGGACAGCCGAAGACGGAATGTTCCAGATCACACCGTCCGGATCTTCCATGGATTGTATCAAGAATGATAACGTATTCCAGGTATGCTTCACAGACCCGAATCAGGGACTGAAGTCTGCACAGTATATCGGTCAGGCAGGACTAGCGAAGAAGGTTGCTGTTATCTATGACAGCTCAGATACATATTCTTCCGGTATTGCGGAAGCGTTTGTGGCAGAGGCAAAGAACCAGCCCTTCGAGGTTGTTGCGAATGAACCTTTTACTGAGGCTACGAAGACAGACTTTACGGTACAGCTCCAGAAGGCAAAGGACAGCGGAGCCGACATGGTATTCTTACCCATCTATTATCAGGAAGCTGCCCTGATCATTCAGCAGGCCGATAAGATCAATTATAAGCCGGTGTTCTGCGGTGGTGATGGACTGGACGGACTGCTTGGTGTTGATAACTTTGATAAGTCCTTGGCGGAAGGAATCATTCTTCTGACACCGTTTATCGCAGATGCAGAGGATGAGAGAACACAGAATTTCGTTAAGACATACAAAGAGAAATACGGAGATATTCCGAACCAGTTCGCGGCAGATGCGTACGATGCGATCTATATCATCAAGGCAGCGATTGAAGAAGCCGGGGTAACTCCGGATATGAAGGTTGCCGATATGGGCGCTAAGCTGAAGGAGGCTATGACGAAGATTACGGTAACCGGTCTTACAGGTGAGAATATGACCTGGGAGGCAGAAGGAACGGTAAATAAAACTCCACATGCTGTAAAAATTGTTGACGGAGCTTATCAGGCGATGTAAAATATATAATATGGAAAGAGCAAAGGGGCTGCTTTTTAGCAGCCCTTTTTGAAAATTAAGAGGTGAAGACATGGGATTCTTATCTTATCTGATCAATGGCATCAGTCTGGGGAGTGTGTATGCACTGATCGCATTAGGGTATACCATGGTATATGGAATTGCCAAGATGCTGAATTTTGCCCACGGTGATGTTATTATGATCGGCAGCTATGTGGTGTTCACTGCTGTCAGTGTGATGAATATGCCAACAGGAATCGGAATCATCCTTGCGGTGGTGGTATGTACGGTACTCGGCGTTCTGATCGAGAGGATTGCATATAAGCCGCTGCGTGGGGCACCGACGCAGTCGGTTCTGATCACTGCCATCGGTGTCACCTATTTTCTGCAGAATGCGGCTCTTCTGATATTTGGGTCGAATGCAAAATCATTTACATCCGTGGTTACAATTCCGCCGCTGAAGCTGGCTGGCGGAGCGCTGGTAATCACCGGCGAGGCCATGGTGACGATCGCGGCCTGCATTCTGATCGTGATCGGATTGAGCTGCTTTGTGAAGTATACCAAGTCGGGGCGTGCCATGCTGGCGGTCTCGGAAGACAGGCAGGCGGCACAACTGATGGGCGTGAATGTGAATGCCACGATCGCCCTGACCTTTGCCATCGGTTCCGCACTGGCGGCGATCGCCGGTGTGCTGTTGTGCTCGGCCTATCCGAATCTGAACCCGTATACCGGTGCCATGCCGGGTATTAAGGCATTTACGGCAGCCGTGTTTGGCGGTATCGGTTCCATTCCGGGAGCCATGCTGGGCGGTATTTTGCTGGGTGTGATCGAGAACCTGAGCAAGGCGTATATCTCCTCACAGTTGTCGGATGCCATTGTTTTCGCTGTGTTGATTCTCGTGCTGTTGGTGAAGCCTACCGGTATTCTCGGTAAGAAGATCAGCGAGAAAGTGTAGGTGCCGCAATGAAGAGATTGAAGAACTTATCCAAAACGACAAAAAGCAATTTTATTACATATGCAATGGTCATGGCCGCTTATATTCTGGTGCAGATACTGATCCAGACCGGCAGTTTGTCCAGTCAGATGCAGGGACTTCTGGTTCCTCTCTGCATATATTCCATCCTGGCAGTGTCACTGAATCTCACCGTAGGAATTCTGGGCGAGCTGAGTCTTGGACATGCCGGATTTATGTGTGTCGGAGCTTTCTCCGGTTCCATTTTCTCTGTCTGCATGAAGGGTGTGATTGCCAGCGATGGATTGCGGTTTTTCCTGGCGCTGCTCATAGGAGCGGTTGTGGCCGGTATTTTCGGCATTCTTATCGGAATCCCGGTGCTGCGCCTTCGCGGTGACTATCTGGCAATCGTTACATTGGCTTTCGGCGAGATTATCAAGACGGTCATCAATGCGGTGTACGTGGGAAAGGATTCGAAGGGATTTCATTTTTCCCTGGAGAACGTGATGGCGCTGAACCTGGAGCCGGATGGACAGGTCATTATCAAGGGAGCCCAGGGAATCTCCGGAACCCCGAAGGATTCGACCTTTACCATTGGTGTGATCCTGCTGCTGATAACGCTGGTGATTGTTTTAAACCTGATCTATTCCAGAGGAGGCCGTGCCATCATGGCGATCCGTGATAACCGGATCGCGGCGGAATCCGTCGGTATCAATATTACAAAGTACAAGATCATGGCATTTTCCATCTCGGCGGCGCTGGCCGGGCTGGCAGGAGTATTGTATTCCCACAATCTCTCAACCCTTACGGCGACCTCCAAGAACTTTGGCTATAACCAGTCTATCATGATACTGGTATTTGTGGTGCTGGGCGGCATGGGAAATATCCGCGGTTCGGTTATCTCGGCTGTGATCCTGACATTATTGCCGGAATTACTGCGTGGACTGCAGGATTACCGTATGCTGATCTACTCCATCGTATTGATCGCTATGATGATATTCAACTGGAGCCCGAAGATCAAGGTATGGCGTGAGAGCCACCCCTTCTTCAAGAAAAAGAATCAAAAGGAGGAGGCTTAAGCTATGGCATTATTAGAGGTAAAGAATCTGGGTATCTCCTTCGGGGGACTTCGGGCAGTAGATGCCTTCAACGTCAACATTGCGAAGGGGCAGCTCTATGGCCTGATCGGGCCAAACGGAGCGGGCAAGACGACGGTATTTAATATGCTTACCGGAGTGTATAAGCCCGGCGACGGCACGATCCTCTTAGACGGGAAGAATATTACCGGAAAGAAGACGATTGATATTAACAAGGCCGGTGTTGCACGTACCTTCCAGAATATCCGGTTGTTCAAGGAGCTGTCTGTGCTGGACAATGTGAAGGTCGGTTTACATAATGGACATTCCTATTCCACGATCGCAGGAATTCTGCGGCTTCCCAGTTATTTTAAGACAGAGAAGGTCATGAATGAACGTGCGATGGAGCTGTTGAAGGTGTTCGACCTGGATGGCGAGGCCGATTATCTGGCATCCAATCTCCCTTACGGAAAGCAGCGTAAGCTGGAGATCGCAAGAGCGCTTGCCACGGAACCGAGGCTGCTGCTTCTGGATGAGCCGGCAGCGGGTATGAATCCGAATGAGACCCAGGAGTTGATGGACACCATCCGTTTTGTGAGGGATGAGTTCGATATGACAATACTTCTGATCGAGCATGATATGAAGCTGGTGTCCGGAATCTGTGAGGAATTGACGGTTTTGAATTTCGGGCAGGTACTGGCGCAGGGCAAGACCAGCGCTGTATTGAACGATCCTGATGTTATCAAGGCTTATCTGGGAGAGTAGGAGGAGAGATCCATGGCAATGCTTGAGATAAAAGATTTGGAAGTGTTTTACGGAGTGATCCAGGCGATCAAAGGCATTTCCTTCGAAGTAAATGAAGGGGAGGTCATTGCTCTGATCGGTGCGAACGGAGCAGGTAAAACCACGATTTTGCAGACCATTACCGGAATGATCCCTGCGAAGCATGGAAGCATTCTGTTTGAGGGAACCGATATCACCAAGATCCCCGGTCATAAGATCGTTCCTATGGGGATGGCGCATGTGCCGGAAGGAAGGCGTGTGTTCGCGCAGCTATCTGTGCTGGATAACCTGAAGCTTGGCGCTTACACCAGAAAGGATAAGGCAGAGATCCAGGAGACGCTTAAGATGGTATATGAGCGTTTCCCGCGTCTGGAGGAGCGCAAGAACCAGATGGCCGGAACCTTAAGCGGCGGCGAACAGCAGATGCTGGCAATGGGGCGTGCGCTGATGTCAAAGCCCAGGATCATCCTGATGGATGAACCATCCATGGGGTTATCCCCCATTTTCGTGACAGAGATCTTCGATATTATTAAGGAGATTTCTGCCGGCGGAACCACGGTACTGCTGGTGGAGCAGAATGCGAAGAAGGCATTATCCATTGCAAACCGTGCATATGTATTGGAGACGGGAAAGATCGTTCTTTCCGGTGATGCGAACGTACTGATGAATGATGAATCTGTAAAAAAAGCATATTTGGGAGAGTAGGTGTCGGGATGAAGAAGATTGTAATTACAATCGCAAGAAGCTATGGAAGCGGCGGCAGAACGCTTGGAAAGCTGTTGGCAAAGGATCTGGGGATTCCCTGTTACGATCAGGAGCTGGTTCGTATGGCGTCCGATGAGAGCGGCATCAACATCGCGCTGTTTGGCGAGGCGGATGAGACCAAGAAGGGTATTTCCCTGTTTACGGGAAGCAAGCCCTATGACGGAAAGGTTCTCTCGCCGGAGAGCGCTGATTATACCTCCAGGGATAATCTGTTCGCGCTGCAGGCGGAGCTTATCAAGAAGCTGGCGGATAAGGAGTCCTGCATCATCATCGGCAGATGTGCAGACTTCGTGCTGAAAGACCGTGACGATGTGCTGAGACTCTTCTTCTATGCCCCCATGGAGGATTGCCTGCTGCGTGCAAAGGACGTTTCCGGTGAGCCGGAAAAGGAGCTGCAGAAAAAGATCCATCGCATCGACAAATACCGTGCGGCTTACCATAAGTATTACACAGGAAGAGAATGGAATGATACAAGAAATTATGACTTCTGTTTAAATACAGCCTCCATGAGCTATGAGAAGCTGATCGAGGTCGTGAAGTCTTATATGGAGATTTCCGGAAAATTATAAAAAACACGATTTCATCATGAT
>CAKSAI010000120.1 GCA_934434905.1 uncultured Lachnospiraceae bacterium
GATTTCTGTTGTGCACATCAAAGCTATACGGAGGAAATCATGGGAAAACAGAAGGAAAAAGAAATCAAAACCAACGCTATGCGTATTCTGGATAAATATAAAGTGGATTACGAGGTTCTGCAGTATGAGTGCGAGGAGTTCATCGACGGTCTTCATACGGCAGAGCGCACCGGTGCGCCGGTGGAGCAATCCTTCAAGACATTGGTGCTTGCGGGACGAAGCGGCCAGTATTATGTGCTGGTGCTTCCCATTGCGTACGAGATTCATCTGAAGAATGCGGCGAAGCTTCTGGGTGAGAAGTCCGTAGAGATGATTCATGTGAAGGATATCACGAAGCTGACCGGTTATGTCCGGGGCGGGGTGAGCCCCCTTGGCATGAAGAAACAGTTTCCTACCTGGATCCACGAGAGTGCAGAACGGTTTGACCGGATCTATGTCAGCGGAGGACGTATCGGCACGACGCTGTGCTTAAGTCCCGGAAAACTGGCGGAGGTAACGGGCGCCGGGTTCGGTGCGTTCTGCGTGGAGGACGAGCAGGAGTAGTTCTATCGTTAATGTGCTAAGAAACTGTTAAGATTTTTAAGAATTTTTTTATATTCTCCACGTGGATTTTTTCCAGATAATTGGGTATAATGTACGTAAGGACTTGGCTGAGAATAGTAACAAGGACTTTGCTTCAAAGGGAGGCGACTGCATGTGAAGAAGAATAAGAGCGTATTTCAGGCATTGGTGCTGGTTACGCAATTCGGGATCAGCATGCTGGTGCCTATTTTGCTGTGTACGCTGTTGGGGGTATACATTGGAAAACGATTTTCCATCCCCATCATCGCGGTACCGTTGTTTCTCATAGGTGCGCTGGCCGGATTCCGAAATGTATATCGTCTGGCAAAAAGTGTGTATGAAGATAAGGATGTGGGTAATGCTAAAAAGGATCAATGACGTACTTCCGGAGCTGGTGGCAGAGATTCTTGCTTATGGACTTATCGCCTGGCTTCTTGGCGTATGGTTCGTGGAAGACAAGCTTCGGTATTCCACTGGTCTGTGGATCGGTATCGCTGCGGCCATAGGGATGGCTGTCCACATGGCGATCGTCATTCTGGATTCCGTGGATCTGGCCATAGAGAAGAAGGCTAAGGTAAGGACGACACTGTTCGCCATGCTGCGGTATGTGGTTGTGGCGGTGCTGTTTGTCATCGTTGCATACTTCAGGCTGGGCAATGTGATCGCCATGTTTATCGGTATCATGGGCTTGAAGGTGGCGGCCTACCTGCAGCCGTTTGTACACAAGCTTCTAACGAAGCGTGACAGGAGAAGTGACGACAAAGGAAATAATTTGTATCAGGAAACAGACAAATCAGCGGAAATGTAGCTTCGGATTATACACCGGAGCCACAATGAAGCTTTTCTAATACAAATTTTTTTGATAGACTAATACAACAGTTCAGTCAGAACGAAAAAGGAGGTGAAACCATGGAAAGTGCAATCCTGATGGCATCCGGCACGGATGTGGACTTTATGATACACGGGCTTTTTTCCTATGAGCTCTTTGGACATACGTTCTGGATCACCACCAGCCATGTGTGCATCCTGATCGTGATGCTTGTACTCATCGGATTTTCTCTTGTGGTAAATATCAAGATGAAGCATGCCACGGAGGTGCCGGGGACGCTCCAGAATATCGCGGAACTTATCGTGGAGAAGCTGGACGGTATGGTGCATTCGACCATGGGGAAGCGAGGACGTGGATTCGCGAATTATATCGGGACGATTTTTATTTTTATATTCGTCTCCAATATCTCCGGCCTGTTCGGCCTGCGGCCGCCTACTGCGGATTACGGTACGACACTGCCGCTGGGACTCATCACATTTTTCCTGATCCATATCACACAGTTTCGCTATCAGAAGCCAAAGGATATCTGGCAGGGTATGTGCTCACCACTGCCGCCCTGGCTGCCCCTGTGGCTGCCGATCAACCTGATCAGCGAGATCGCAGTGCCCATTTCGCTGTCACTGCGTTTGTTTGCAAACGTGTTGTCGGGAACGGTGATTATGGCGCTGGTTTACACACTGTTATCGAAATTTGCCATTGCGTGGCCCGCATTTTTACATGTGTATTTTGATCTGTTTTCCGGAGCGATTCAGACATATGTGTTCTGTATGCTGACGATGACTTATATCAGCAACGCGATGGGAGACGAAGCATAAAAAGTATCATCCAAGGAGGAAATTACAATGGAAAACATCACAGGAACAGAATTAATCTTAGCATGCTCAGCCATCGGCGCAGGCCTGGCTGTGATCGCAGGTATCGGACCCGGTATCGGACAGGGAATCGCAGCGGGACACGCAGCGGCTGCTGTGGGACGTAATCCGGGTGCCAAGGGAGATATCATGTCCACCATGCTTCTGGGACAGGCGGTAGCTGAGACCACCGGTTTGTACGGCTTGCTGGTTGCCCTGCTCTTACTTTTTGTAAAACCCTTAGTGCCCTAGTGGAAGCGGGGAGGAATAGCATTGGAAAGATTAGTAGATCTTGACCCGCAGCTTTTCCATGACGCGATATTGCTGGCGATTGCAGTATTCGTACTGTTTACGCTGATGTCCTACCTGCTGTTCGATCCTATCCGCAAGATGCTGGAGGATCGGAAGGAGCGGATCAGAAACGACATCGAGAGCGCCCAGGCGGACCGTGCAGATGCAGCAAAGGTCCGGCAGGAATACGAAGCCAGATTGAAGGACGTGGAAAAGGAAGCGGATGAAATCTTAAGTGAAGCCCGCAGGAAGGCTCTGAAAAACGAAGCACGTATCGTGGAGGAAGCCAAGGAGGAAGCAGCCCGCATCATACAGCGCGCCAATGAAGAGGCAGAGCTTTCGAAGAAGCGTGTGCGTGACGAGGTGAAGCAGGAGATGATCTCCATCGCATCCATAATGGCCGGCAAGGTAGTAGCTGCCAATATAGATACGACCATTCAGGATAAGCTGGTGGAAGAGACACTGCAGGAGATAGGTGACAGCACATGGCAAAGCTAGTAGGAAAAACATACGGGGACGCATTGTTTGACCTTGCTGTTTCCGAAGGAAAGACAGATGAACTGCTGGCCGAGGTTCGGGGCGTATCGCAGATATGGAAGGAAAACGGCGAGCTGTCAAGGCTGATGGAGCATCCGAAGATCGTAAAGGAAGAAAAGCTAAGTATCCTGGATCAGATCTTCAAAGGCCGTGTCAGCGATGAGCTGCTGGGGCTTATGCGGATGTTGCTTCTTAAGGACCATTACAGGGAGATGGACGAGGTATTTTCCTATTTCATCGACCAGGTAAAGGAATATAAGAATATCGGGACAGCTTATGTGACAAGCGCGCTTCCGTTAAGCGAGGAGCAGAAGAGCCAGGTGCTTGAGAAGCTCCTTTCGACGACGAAATATGTGTCCTTTGAGATGCATTATACAGTAGATGCGGGACTCATCGGCGGGATGGTGATCCGCATCGGAGACCGGGTGGTGGATAACAGTATCCGCACCAGGCTTATAAGTCTGTCCCGGGAATTATCGAAAATACAGTTGAAAGTAGGTGAATGCGCCCCATGAATCTAAGACCAGAAGAAATAAGCTCTGTGATCAAAGAGCAGATCCGGCGGTACGCATCTCAGTTGGAAGTATCTGACGTGGGTACAGTTATCCAGGTGGCAGACGGAATCGCGCGTATCCATGGTCTGGAAAATGCCATGCAGGGCGAATTGCTGGCGTTTCCCGGCGAAGTATACGGGATGGTTCTGAACCTGGAAGAGGACAACGTGGGAGCGGTGCTCTTAGGCGATCAAAAGAATATCAACGAGGGCGATATCGTGAAGACCACCGGAAGAGTGGTGGAGGTTCCCGTGGGTGATGCCATGCTGGGACGTGTGGTTAATGCGCTGGGACAGCCCATCGATGGAAAAGGCCCTATCGAGACGGAACGGTTCCGTCAGATCGAACGTGTGGCTTCCGGCGTTATCTCCCGGAAATCCGTGGATACGCCGCTGCAGACCGGTATCAAGGCCATTGACTCCATGGTACCCATCGGAAGAGGACAGCGTGAGCTGATCATCGGTGACCGTCAGACCGGCAAGACAGCCATCGCCATCGATACCATCATCAATCAGAAGGGTCAGGGTGTCAAATGCATCTATGTGGCTATCGGCCAGAAGGCGTCCACGGTAGCGACCATTGTAAAGACCCTGGAGGAATATGGTGCCATGGCATATACCACGGTTGTGGCTTCTACAGCCAGTGAGCTGGCGCCCTTACAGTATATCGCGCCCTATGCGGGCTGTGCCATCGGGGAAGAGTGGATGGAGAACGGCGAAGACGTGCTGGTGGTCTATGATGACCTGAGCAAGCATGCCACCGCTTACCGTACCCTGTCCCTGCTGCTTCGAAGACCGCCCGGCCGTGAGGCATATCCCGGCGATGTCTTCTATCTTCACTCCAGACTGCTGGAGCGTGCGGCGCACCTGTCCGATAAGCTGGGCGGCGGCTCCCTGACGGCATTACCCATCATCGAGACCCAGGCGGGAGATGTTTCTGCCTATATCCCCACCAACGTGATCTCCATCACGGACGGGCAGATCTACCTGGAGACGGAGATGTTCAATGCGGGCTTCCGCCCGGCCGTCAATGCCGGACTTTCCGTATCCCGTGTGGGAGGAAGCGCGCAGATCAAGGCGATGAAGAAGATCGCCGGACCCGTTCGTGTGGAGCTGGCACAGTATCGGGAGCTGGCGGCATTTGCACAGTTCGGCTCTGAGCTGGATGCCGATACCAGTGAGCGGCTGGCACAGGGAGAGCGGATCCGTGAGATGTTGAAGCAGCCCCAGTACAAGCCCATGCCTGTGGAATACCAGGTCATGATCATATATGCGGCGACCAGGAAGTACCTGCTGGATATTCCGGTGAAGGATGTATTACCCTTTGAGCAGGAGCTGTTTGAGTTCGTGGCTACCAAATATCCGGAGATTCCGGAGGCTATCCGTACAGACAAGGAGATTAAGGAAGAGACGGAGCAGCAGCTTGTGAAGGCGATCGAAGAGTGTAAAGCACAGTTCGGGCAGAAGTAGGTGAATTATGGCTTCTTTAAGAGATATCAAACAACGGAAGAGCAGCATACAGAGCACGCAGCAGATCACCAAGGCCATGAAGCTGGTATCCACGGTGAAGCTGCAGAAGGCAAGAGCCCATGCGGAGTCTGCAAACCCGTATTTTAAGTATATGTATGAGACGGTGACCTCCATGCTGGCTCGGTCCGGCAGCCTGGATCACCCATATCTTAAGGCCGGAAGCTCTCCGAAGAAGGCGGTGGTGGTGATATCCTCCAACCGCGGCCTGGCAGGCGGCTATAATTCCAATATCGTGAAGCTGGTGACCGGAAGCGGTTTCCCTAAGGAAGACGTGAAGATATACGCCATCGGCCGTAAAGCCGGCGAGAGTCTGGAGCGGAAGGGCTACGAGATCACGAAGGATTACTCCAATATCATGGAAGGTCCGGAATATGCAGATGCCGCAGCTATCTGCAAGGAGATTCTGGAAGCTTATACAGACGGAGAGATCGGCGAGATCTATCTGGCATACACGCATTTTAAAAATACGGTGAGCCATGTGCCGACGCTGATGAAGCTCCTGCCGGTGGAAGCCGGGGAAGGCGACAGCGCCGGACAGGCGGAAAAGACGGATGGCACCAGCGTGTCTGCAAGAACCGAATCCCAGGAGGATCGGGCGGCTTCCCTGACACTCATGAATTACGAGCCAAGCGTAGAACAAGCCCTGGATAGGATCATTCCCAAGTATGTCACCAGTCTCTTCTACGGAGCGCTGGTGGAGGCGGTAGCCAGTGAGAACGGAGCCAGGATGCAGGCCATGGATTCCGCCACCAACAATGCGGAGGAGATGATCGGAGATCTGACGCTTAAGTACAACCGGGCACGTCAGGGCAGCATCACGCAGGAGCTGACGGAGATCATCGCAGGCGCAGAGGCGATATCGTAAGAATATATAAGAAGGAGTAAGATTATGGCAGATAAGAATATAGGCAGGATCACCCAGATCATCAGCGCTGTCCTTGATATCAAGTTTGCAGACAGCAAGCTGCCCCAGATCAACGAGGCTATCCATATCCCGCTGGCTGATGGCAGGAAGCTGGTGGCTGAGGTTTCCCAGCATCTGGGTGATGACATCGTGCGGTGTATTGCCATGGGGCCCACGGACGGTCTTATGCGCGGCATGGAGGCCGTAGCCACCGGAGCGCCTATCTCGGTTCCTGTGGGAGAGAAGACGCTGGGACGTATGTTCAATGTCCTGGGTGAACCCATTGACGATCTGGATGCTCCGGCAGATGTGGAGTACCTACCGATACACCGGAAGGCGCCGTCCTTCGAGGAGCAGGCCACGACAACGGAGATTCTGGAGACCGGAATCAAGGTAGTTGACCTTCTCTGCCCCTATCAGAAGGGCGGTAAGATCGGACTGTTCGGCGGTGCAGGCGTAGGAAAGACCGTGCTGATCCAGGAGCTGATCCATAACATTGCCACCGAGCATGGCGGTTATTCCGTGTTTACCGGTGTAGGAGAACGAACCCGTGAGGGAAACGACCTCTATTACGAGATGAAGGAATCCGGCGTTATTGAGAAGACGTGTATGGTGTTCGGACAGATGAACGAGCCACCGGGAGCGCGTATGCGCGTGGGGCTGACCGGGCTGACTATGGCAGAATATTTCCGTGACAAGGGCGGCAAGGACGTACTTTTGTTTATTGATAATATTTTCCGTTTTACCCAGGCGGGCTCTGAGGTGTCTGCACTGCTGGGGCGTATGCCCTCGGCTGTGGGTTACCAGCCTACGCTTCAGACTGAGATGGGCACCCTGCAGGAGCGTATCACATCCACCAGGAACGGTTCCATCACTTCGGTACAGGCAGTGTATGTCCCGGCCGATGACCTGACAGACCCGGCACCGGCCACCACCTTTGCACACCTGGATGCTACCACGGTGTTGTCCCGTTCCATCACGGAGCTGGGTATCTATCCGGCTGTGGATCCGCTGGACTCCACCTCCCGGATTCTGGATCCGCGTATCGTGGGTCAGGAACACTTTACCGTGGCTCGTGGCGTACAGGAGATTCTGCAGAAGTATAAGGAATTGCAGGATATCATCGCGATCCTTGGTATGGATGAGCTGTCCGAGGACGACAAGCTGGTGGTGAGCCGTGCCAGGAAGATTCAGCGGTTCCTGTCCCAGCCCTTCTTTGTGGCGACACAGTTCACCGGCATGGAAGGGAAGTATGTGCCTGTCTCCGAGACGATTCGCGGATTTAAGGAGATCCTGGAGGGCAAGCATGACGACGTACCGGAGGGACACTTCCTGAATGCAGGAACCATCGACGAAGTACGCGCCCGTATGAAGTAAGGGGTGATCACATTTGGCGGAAGGAAAGAATCTATTTCAATTAGAGATCATCACACCGGAGCGTGTCTTTTACCGGGGTGAGGCAAGTATGATCGAATTTACGGCGGAGGATGGAGACATTGGAATCCTTCCGGGTCACATCCCGCTGACTACCGTGATCGCGCCGGGTATCCTGACTATCCGGGAGCCGGAGGGTGAGAAGCAGGCTGCGCTGATGGCGGGCTTTGCGGAGATCCTTCCAGAGAAGGTCACTATCCTGGCGGAGACTGTGGAATGGCCGGAGGAGATTGACCCGGAGCGTGCGGAGGCGGCTAAGAAGCGCGCAGAAGAGCGGATTCATAACCATGCGGCTGACATCGATGTGGCCCGGGCGGAGATCGCCCTGAAGCGGGCGCTGGTGCGGCTGAATGTCGGAAGATAGTGTTGATGTCTCCAGGGGAAGCCCAAGAGACAGTCGTGATATTGGTTGAGAAAATCAGAGAGAAATCTCTGATTTTTTCTAGTTTAGGAATAAAGCCCGGATCGCAAGCATATATATTAATACACACTGTTTTTAAAAAATGGGACAAGGTTCCAAGACAGTGAATAAAGGGATGATGAGAAAACAGAGGCGGTAGGGGGCGGCAAGATCGGTGTAGCCATGCCGACCAAGGATCTGCAGCGCTGGAATCAGGACGGCAGCAACATGGAGAAGCAGCTTCTGAAGGCGGGTTACCAAGTGGATCTGCAGTATGCCTCCAACGACATCGCAACCCAGATATCCCAGGTGGAGAACATGATCAATTCCGGGCAGACCGATTTCGAGACGGTTGCTACGGCGAACTGGGCTTCCTAGGCATCTCAGGCCCGAATGGACGCCATCATTTCCGCCAATTATGCCAACGGAGCGAAGCTGGATGCTGTGCTCTGCTCCAATGATTCCACGGCACTTGGCGTAGTAAATTCCCTGGAAGCCAACTATACCGGTGAGTGGCCGATCATTACCGGGCAGGACTGTGATATTGCCAATGTGAAAAACATGATCGCCGGGAAACAGGCCATGATTCTTGGCAATTCCATCCGAACCAACATCACGCGGGCAAACCTATCCGCCATTTATCCGGCGGATAGGTTATCATGGAGATATAGACGAGCGTTTAATGTGAAAAAGCCTATTTTTTCTGAAAAAGATCAAAAATATTTGCTTGATTTAACTGCTTAAGAAGCTGATTCATGTTCTTGCATGAAAATTTCTTTAGTATTCTGGAAGCCATTACGCGGATAGTGCCTTCTTCCACAAAGCGCATCTTTGCAATTTCACGATAACTATTTCCTTCGGATATCAGCTTC
>CAKSAI010000121.1 GCA_934434905.1 uncultured Lachnospiraceae bacterium
GTATTCCTGTTTGACTTTTATTATGAGTGCATGGATCCTGGTCTGCTGCTTTTTTCAGCAGTCAGGTTTTCGCAAGAGCGGACAAGGTGTAGAGAAGGAGAGACATCATGTTAAATTTCCCAAGATTCTCCTTGTTTACGGAACGGCACTAGCATTTGCGTTATTTATGATAAATCTTTTGGTAACCATGCTTGCCGGGACACTTCCGTCTGTTGTGCTGTATACCGTGTCGAGCTGTATGGCGATCATGATTACAACGCTTGTGGGCTTTTTCGGTTTTCAGGAAAAGCTGACCGTAAAAAATCTTACAGGACTGCTGTTGGGGGTGCTTTCGATTGTTTTATCGAATATTTACTGAGGAAACGAATAAATAATGACATAAGGAGCAATATGTGGAACGAGTTAAATTTACGTGAAATCAAAGCAAAAGGCTGGGAGAAAGCCTTTCTGGAAAACCAGGCAGCCGGGTTGACCGGGGAAATAGGAAATGTAGGAGAACCATTTTCCCTTAATACCTGGGGGACACCTGACGTGGAACTGGATCTGCAGTCGGAACGCTTCCTTGGAGGTGTAAATTCCCTGGATGATTCCTGGGTTCCGTATGAACAGAACGGGTACTGGATCGACGGTATGATCCGTGCAGGGCACCTTACGGATAATGAGAAGCTTGTTAAGCAGGCAAGGCAGAAAATATATCCTGTGATCGAAAATATTGACAAAGATGGGTTTCTGGGACCCGGATTCTTAAAAGACGGTCTGACATGGGCACATGCCGTATATTTTCGTGCACTGATTGCCGAATATACAGCAACACAGGATGCGCGGATCTTAGAATCATTGAAGCGCCATTTCCTGCGTCGTCCGTTAAAGGAAGCCTACCGGAAGCAGGATCTTCGTATCATTTCCGTGCGGAATGTGGCGGAAATAGAGACAGCACTCTGGATCTATGAAAAAACCGGGGATGAACGTTTCTTAACGATGTCAGAAGAATCTTACCAGGTTTTCAATGAGCTGTTTTCGGATGATTCAAGTGCGGATGTCAACAGCCAAATGCATGACATCACACTTCCGGGCATGCTTGGAAATCGGAAAGTGCAGCGCAATCACGGCGTTACCTACTGTGAGATCTGTAAGCTGGCCGCTCTCCTTTATAAGTATACCGGAAAGGAAGAATATAAGACCGCAGCGGTAAATGCCTTCGACAAGCTGTACCGGGATCAGATGCTTGTGGATGGTGTACCAAGCTCTACGGAATATCTGAATGGAAATGAAGATTCCCAAGCTATGCATGAGACCTGCGTAATTGCAGATATGACCTGGGCTCTGGGATATCTCTATATGATAACCGGAGACGCCAAATACGGTGACTGGGTGGAAAATGCCGTTTTTAATGCAGGATTGGGTGCTGTGGATGACGATTTCACTGGAAACCAGTATTTTTCCTGTCCGAACCAGGCAGTGGCAAATGACTGTTCCAATCATGTAAAGTTCTTCCGCGGGAAAGATTGGATGTCATATGCGCCAAAGAAGTTTCTGGCCTGTTGCGCCGGAAATGTGCACCGGATCATGCCAAACTTCGTTTGCCGCTCCTGGATGCAGGATCAGGACACACTGGCGGTCTTTACCTATACAGCCAGTGAGATCAACGTTACGGTAGGGGGAATGCCGGTCAGAATCGAAGAGATAACGGATTATCCCTTTGAAAATACGGTGCGCTTTCACATTCATGCAGACAGTCCGCTGGAATTCGGCCTGTTGCTTCGAAAGCCTGCATGGGCAGTTGATGTGAAGTTGTCTGTGAACGGCAGAACACAGGAAGCTGACTTTGCAAACAATGCATATCGCCTGTTTCGAATGTTCCGGGAGGGCGATGAAGTGATCATAAGCTTTACGGACCAAATTGAGCTGATTGAAAATGCCGGTGGTGTCAGTGTGAAAAAGGGAGCCCTTCTGTATGCACTTCCCATTCAGGAGGAGATTGTGACAGAAGGATTGCGGGAACTTAAAAACCCACGTTTTCCTCATTATTCTCTGTATCCGAAAAGCCAGTGGAATTACGGGCTTTGTGTCGATAAGAAGGATGAATTTGTATTTGAAAACGGCCGGACCGGAGAGGAACCATGGCGCGGCACCCAAAATGGTCTGACAATTACCGTAAAGGTTCGGGAGGTTAAGAACTGGAAATTGCAGTATGTAAAGAAGGTGCTGACCCGCGAGAAGCCAAGGGAGAGATGCCATTGGGCTGTGCGTGAGGCTGTGTTTACGCCGAAGGTCCGGCCGATAAGACAAGAGCAGCTTGGTGAGGAACGCACAGTGACACTTGTTCCCTACGGAACAACACGTTTACGAATTGCTATTTTCCCTATTGTGGGAGATTAAAGAAGGATTGGTGATCTTATGATATTCGATTGCAGCAGACTGCCGGAAACTCTGAAAAGAGGAACGGATGCACTAAAGGAAAATGGATTCCTTACCCTTGGAAGCGATGGCATAGCGGTAGAGGCTCTGCTGGGAACGCAGATTGTTGTTGAAAAATCAGAAGGGAGGATTCTCATCACCTATGATACAGTGCCTCATTTCTATATGGCGCTTGCCAGAAGCATCGGAATGCAAAACGGAATTCACCGGATTGATCAAAATGCGAAATATTTAGGATTTATGCTGGACTGCTCCAGAAATGCTGTGGCGAAGCCGGATATGGTAAAAAGACTGATCTGTATGCTTGTTACAGCCGGGTACAATTATCTGGAGTTATACATGGAGGATACATATGAACTGCCAGGGGAACCGTACTTTGGGTATATGCGCGGCAGGTACCGGGCTGAGGAGTTAAGAGAGATCATCTCTTTTGCAGATATTTTCCAATTTGAAATCGTACCGTGTATACAAACACTCGGACACCTGGAAAGACTATTCACATGGGCTGTATACCGCGATTTCTTAGATACACCGGACATTCTTCTGACAAAGGATGAAAGAACTTATCTGTTGATCCGCAAATGTCTTAAGTTCTGTCGTGAAGTATTTCACACAAAACGGATCAATATCGGTACCGATGAGGCTGCCTCTCTGGGACGTGGAAAATATATTGATAGATTTGGATATGAACCAAAGCATGAGATCTACCTAAAGCACTTAAAGAAAGTATTCCAAATCTGTAAAGAGGAAGGTTTTGAACCGGAATTCTGGGCGGATGCTTTTTATCATACCAAGTCCTCCAAAGAAGAAATAGCAGAAATCTTTGATGGCAGTCAGATGCCGATCTATTGGGAATATTCGCTGACGACCAAGGAACCTCATTATGAAAAGATGGCAGCATTAAAGGAATATGCCGGAAAAGTGAAATATGCCGGTGGATGCTGGAAGTGGATCGGCTATGCGCCGGATAATGCATATTCAGACAGCGTACACCGTGCGGCGCTTGAAGCGGCAATGGAATGCGGCGGTATTGACGATTTCCTGATAACGGCATGGGGCGATAACGGAGAAGAATGTTCGGTATATGCCATAATTCCATCTATGTGGTATGTGGCAGGTATTCTATATCCATGTGAGACCGATCTGGAGAAAACCATAGAAGAACTGACCGGGTATACCGATGCAGAGTGGAGGTATTGTGATGAATTGAATCATGCG
The DNA here is from genome assembly GCA_934434905.1 of uncultured Lachnospiraceae bacterium. GTDB lineage: Bacteria > Bacillota > Clostridia > Lachnospirales > Lachnospiraceae > 14-2. The sequence goes on from CAKSAI010000121.1 coordinate 3,637, forward strand.
ATACCTGATGTGAAGCGGGTAAGCTCTACGGCGAAGAATCTCTTATATAATGATTTTCTGATCGGACTCATGGACTGCAACACACCGGAATGTGCAAAAGAGAGATACAGCCAGATGTCAGAGCGGTTCGCTTCCCTGGCGGAACATGACAGTCAGTTTTCCTATATTTTTAAGGCTTATGCTGCATTGAGCCATGTGCTTTCCAAGAAAGCGACTTACGGCAAACGATTATACAAGGCATATCAGGAAAAAGATCAGGATATGCTTCGGAAATTGCTGGATGAGCTTGCGGAAATAAAAGTGGATTTAAAGGACTTTTATGACAGACTCCGGGAACTGTGGCTAAAGGAGAACAAAAGCTTTGGATTTGAAGTTCTGGATGTACGTATCGGAGGCTTGATAGCAAGAGCGGATACAGTTGCTATTATATTGAAGGATTATCTGAATGGTCAAACCGATAAGATCTATGAGCTGGAAGAAGTACGCCTTGAATACAACAACGGCCAGAACCTGAAGGGCAATGACCGATATGCGCTGTATCACAATATCTGGACAACCACTTATTCGGCAAATGTTATTTAAACGCAAATGTCATTTAACCACATATGCTACCAACTGCTCCACATATGCCTTCTGAAGCTCTTCTGAGGCTATAAATTCCTCCGTCAGCTCCACGTAGCTGTATTTATCGCGGTAATCCGCCCGGAAGGAAGGGGTAAGAACCTCCCGGTACTGGGGCAGAAAGCAGCCGCATTTCCTGCTGTAGCAGGTATCGGCCTTGGCCTTGACGCGGAATTCGCTGTCCACATAGGCCGCAACGCTCTTGTGGACAGCCATATCCTCCTGGGGAAGATAGTAGTAATCCCTGTAGTTGGGATAGAAATATTTCAATTCTCCACAGAAAAGCTTCACCCTTATGGATGCGCTGCTGCCATCGGCCACAAGATAGATATCTTCCTTTCCGTAGGAGATCCGTCTTGGCAGCGGATAGTCCAGCCGGAGTGTAAAATAAAGCTCCCTGGAGGTGCTGCCGTCATATTCCCTGCAATCCCGGATGTCATATTCCGTCACTGCAAACCGACCTTCTGTAAGCTTCTCATAAGCAAGGATTGGCAGAAGGTCGATCATGCCAAGAACATCCTCATAGTTGTGCAGCTTTAAGAGGCGCAGCTTCTCCGCGTCCCGATCCTTCCGGTACGCCTGATATACGTCTATCAGTTCTCCACCGTTATACGGATCCTCCCGGTTCAGTCCAAGAAACACCTCGATGGATTTCTGCTTCAGACTGTCAAGCTTCAGCAGGTTCTTTAAGGCTTTGGCTTGCTTGTAGATGTCAAGATGATCCATTTCTGTCAATTTTTCCGGAATGCAGAGCTTCTGGCAGCGCTGCCGGATAAAAGGCAGGTCGAACATAAGTCCATTGAAGGAGATGGTAGTATCAAATTCTTCGCACAGGCTTAAAAAAGCATGCAGAACCTGGCCCTCGTCCTCATCCGACTCCGAAAAAAACTGTGTCACCGTAAGCTGACCGTCACGGTGATGTGCGCAGCCGATAAAATAAATCTTGTTGAATTTCGCAGAGAATCCTGTAGTCTCGATATCGTAAAACAGCGCCTTTTCCGTAAAAAGCTTCCGAATAAGCGGATCATTCACGGTATAAGGCCTGTGCTCTGTAAATGCATTCATGTAATCTGTGCTCCCTTCATAAAATACAAGAATATCTTATACAAAAATTTCCCGGAATGCAAGCACATTTGTCTTAAAAAAAGAACAAGAAACGCTATCGAATTTTTGAAATTTGTGATATACTCAAGGGAAGTGCAAGGCACTTTCCGAACACAATTCAAGAGAAAGAAGGTAACGAAATGGCTGCAGGTACTTTTAAAGGCGGGATCCATCCATACGATGGCAAGGATCTCTCCAAAGACAAGCCAATACGCGAAGTATTACCAAAAGGGGATATGGTGTATCCCTTATCGCAGCATATCGGTGCCCCGGCAACGCCTGTCGTTGCGGTGGGTGATACGGTATTGAAGGGCCAGAAGATTGCGGAAGCAGGCGGATTTGTGTCCGCGCCGATTTATGCAAGCGCCTCCGGAACCGTGAAGGCCATCGAACCTCGTCGTGTAGTGGTTGGAGATATGGTCAATTCCATCATCGTAGAAAATGATGGAGAATTCAAGACCGTGGAATTTAAGGAAACAGAGGATATAACTGCTTTATCCAAGGAAGATATCATTACTAAGATCCGGGAGGCCGGAATTGTCGGTATGGGCGGAGCCGGATTTCCCACCCATGTGAAGCTCTCACCCAAGGAACCGGAGAAGATTGAGTATATCATTGCTAACTGTGCAGAATGTGAGCCATACCTCACCAGCGACTATCGCAGGATGCTGGAAGAGCCGGAGAAGCTTATCGGAGGGGTTAAGATCGTACTGCAGTTATTTGACAACGCCAAGGCTGTGCTGGCCATTGAGGATAACAAGCCGGATTGTATAGAGAAGCTTGCTGAAATGGTAAAGGATGAGCCGCGGATCGAGGTAAAGGCTCTGCGGACAAAGTATCCCCAGGGTTCTGAGCGTCAGATGATCTATGCGGTCAGCGGCAGAGCGATCAATGCCTCCATGCTTCCGGCAGACGCAGGCTGCATCGTGGACAATGTGGATACCCTGGTAGCCATCTATAATGCGGTGAAGCTTGGTAAGCCGCTGATGCACCGGATCGTCACCATCACAGGGAATGCCGTGAAGAATCCGGCCAACTTCTCCGTGTGCATCGGCACCAATTTCTCGGAGCTGGTGGAGATGGCCGGAGGCTTTACCGAACAGCCGAAGAAGATTATTTCGGGCGGTCCGATGATGGGCTTTGCCATGTTCAATCTGGATATTCCGACCACCAAGACTACCTCTGCGCTGCTGTGCCTGACAGAGGATGAGGTGGCACAGTATGAGCCTGGTCCCTGCATCAACTGCGGGCGCTGCGTGGAGAACTGCCCGGAGCGGATCGTGCCCTCGCGGCTGGCGGATCATGCAGAGCACCATCGAGAGGATCTGTTTGAGAAGTGGCACGGTCTTGAGTGCATCGAATGCGGCAGCTGCAGCTATGTCTGTCCTGCCAAGCGGCAGTTGGCTCAGGCCATCAAGTCCATGAAGAAAAATGTTCTTGCTAATAAGAGAAAGAGGTGAATAAAGTGAGTGAGTTGTATAATGTATCATCCTCACCCCATGTACGCTCCAAAGATACCACCGATAGGATCATGTTGTATGTGATCATCGCATTGCTGCCCACCAGCCTGTTCGGTATCTACAATTTCGGATGGCACGCGCTGCTCCTGATCGTTGTAACCATTGCAAGCTGTGTTGCCTCCGAATGGATATTCAATAAGATCACTAAGAGAAAGCAGACCATCAGCGACTTAAGTGCGGTAGTGACCGGTCTGCTGCTGGCTCTGAACCTGCCGCCGACGCTGCCCTGGTGGATGGCGGTGCTGGGAGGCGCCTTCGCCATCATCGTTGTGAAATGTCTTTTCGGAGGACTGGGACAGAACTTCATGAACCCGGCGCTTGGAGCACGGTGTTTCCTGCTGATCTCCTTCACCGGTCCCATGACGACCTTTGCCAACAGTCGGTACTATATCCGCCAGGGCATGGACGCTGTCAGCAGTGCAACGCCGCTGGCTTCCCTGAAAGCCGGAGAGACAACGTTAAATACATTGGATATGCTGCTTGGACGTACGCCGGGTACCATCGGTGAGACCTGCGTGCTGGCTATTTTGCTGGGTGCGATCTTCCTGATTCTCATGGGTGTCATAGATCTGAGAATCCCCGGTACATATATTGTCGCCTTTGTGATATTTATTCTGCTGTTTGGCGGACATGGCTTTGACGGGAATTACGTGGTGGCCCAGCTCACCGGAGGCGGTCTTATGCTGGGAGCCTTCTTCATGGCTACCGACTATGTGACCTCACCCATCACACCGATAGGAAAGATCATTTTCGGAATCGTCTTAGGTGTACTTACCGGGATCTTTCGGCTGTTTGGTGCGTCTGCAGAAGGTGTATCCTACGCGATCATCTTCAGCAACCTGCTGGTGCCGTTGATCGAGCGGATCACTGTTCCAAGGCCATTTGGAAAGGGAGGCGAGCGATAATGAAAAAGATTGTAAAAGACGCGCTGATCTTAACTGCCATCACATTGATTGCGGGCTGCCTTCTGGGGTTGGTCTATGAAATTACCAAAGACCCCATTGCCAAGGCTCAGTATGCCGCCTTACAGAAAGCATACAAGACGGTATTTGAGGAAGCAGAGCAGTTTGAGGACTATGCGGGCTTTGATTCAGAGAAAGCCGCTGCTGTGGTGGCGGACTGCGGACACCCGGATAATACGATAGAGGGTGTCGTGGAAGCGAAGGATGCTTCCGGCAAGACACTGGGCTATGTGATCACCATCACCTCACACGCAGGTTATGGCGGAGATATTACATTTTCCATGGGAGTAAAGAATGACGGAACCTTAAACGGCTATTCCATTACCAGCATCAGTGAAACGGCTGGTCTTGGCATGAAGGCAAAGGAAGAAAAGTTTTCCACCCAGTTTGAAGAGAAAAATGCCGAAAGCTATGAGGTGACGAAGGGTACGGCAACCGCCGATAATCAGATCGAAGCCATCAGCGGAGCCACCATCACCTCCCGGGCAATGACCTACGGTGTGGATGCCGGACTGGCGTATTTTAAGACCATCGTGGAAGGAGGCAGCGCAAATGAATAAGTGTGTAGAGAGAATATATAACGGAGTGATCAAGGAGAATCCTACCTTTGTGCTCATGCTTGGCATGTGTCCGACCCTGGCGGTCACCACATCGGCCATCAACGGCATCGGCATGGGATTGTCCACCACCGTAGTGCTGGTGATGTCCAACCTGATGATCTCCGCTTTGCGCAAGATCATTCCGGATGGTGTGCGTATGCCGGCGTTTATCGTGATCGTGGCATCCTTTGTAACCATGGTGCAGTTTCTGGTGCAGGGATTTATCCCGACACTTTATGACGCCCTTGGTATTTACATTCCCTTGATCGTTGTAAACTGTATTATCCTTGGAAGAGCAGAGAGC
>CAKSAI010000122.1 GCA_934434905.1 uncultured Lachnospiraceae bacterium
GCATTGCAGCAGATAGAGGATAAGAAATATGAAGCAAGCCTGCGCGCCAAAGGAATTCCTGCGGAGCGGATTCGAAAATACGGGTTTGCATTTGAAGGAAAGACAGTACTGATCGGTTGAAACATCCAGAAAATAGTAAGTAATCGTCCTGCAAGTGTACTTACAGGACGTTGTCTTCCAGTTGGCAGAATCTGCGGTAACAGTCGGAATAATCGCTGCCGCTGGGGAGATATGTCTTATTCAGAGAAAAAAAGCGGACGCAGGCGTCTTCTACGCTGTCAAACAGGCCGATGGCTACTCCGGCAAGGATGGCAGAGCCGAGACAGGCCGTTTCTTCATTATGCAATGTCACGATCTTTTTGTCACACAGGTCGGCTTTGATCTGGCACCACAGCTTGCTCTTGGCTCCGCCGCCCATGGAACGGATCTCTCTGCATTCCACACTGAGATAATCCAGATTACTTTTTAACATGCAGGAAACTGCTTCCATGATACTTCTCACAGCATGTCCGCGTGTGTGCTCCAGGGTAAGTCCGTAGAAGGCACCCTTGGCATTGGGATTATATTTCGGCATGGTGGATCCACATAGGTAGGGCAGAAAAGTCAGACCGTTGCTGCCGGGAGCCACTTGCTCGGCCAGGATATTCAACTGGTCGAAGCTGTAATTTTCACAGAAATTATTCTTAAACCATTTCAAGGCCATTCCGGCGGTGGGGCTCCAGGAGAGCAGGCAGTACTTTCCGTCATAATTGACATGGCAGGGGATCTTGCTTGCGGGATCATAGGGCGGGATCGTATCGGTGGGAACGAAGATCACCATGGTGGTGCCGGTCATTTCGCTGATGAGACCCTTTTCTACAATGCCGGCGCCGATGGCTCCGGCAACCTGGTCCATGGCTCCGGTGGCGACCTGTATCCCGTTGTATTCGCCCACCAGTTGCCCGCAATCGCATAACCTGGGAAGCTGTGAAGGGGAGATTCCGATATAATCCAGCATCTCCTTCCACCAGCCGCCTGTTTGGATGTCATAATAAATGGTGGAAGACTGCAGGGTTTTCTCGGTGATAAATTCTCCGGTCAGACGGTAAAGCAGGTAATCCTCCAGCAAAAATATCTTGCCGATTTTCGGCCAGATATCGGGACGGTTCTCTCTTAACCACAGAAGCTTACAGGCGGGCCAGGTGGCAGTAATCTCCGGCTGCCCGGTAATTTCATAGACCTTCTGAGTGCCGAAATGTTCCTTCAGAATGTCCGCCTGCTGCACCGCGCGGTTATCCAGCCAGACAATGGCATCGGAGAGTACATTTCCGGAAGCATCGGTGACAATCAGCGTTTCGCACTGGGTGTCGATACTCATGGCGGTAATTTGGTATTCCCTTGAAATTTCATCAAGCGCTTCCAAGAGAAGCTGCCAGTATTGTTCTGCCGGAAATTCCACAAAGTCACCGGAGACCAGAAGCGTATAATCTTTTACGACTGTTTTCACAGGATTGGCAGCTTCATCAAAAAGCACAGCTTTTAAGGACGTGGTTCCCACGTCAATACCTAACAAATATTTCATATTCAACTCCATAGAATGTCAACGGGAACTTACACCGTGATCAGATTTGGAACGAGCTGTCCTAATTCTGTTATTTCTTCCTGGGCGGAGGCATCTGCATTGGTGATGATATAATCTGCGTCCCCGATATCGGATATCCTGGCAAAGGCAGTGCGGCCAAGCTTGGTGGAATCCGCAGCCACGATCCGGGTGGCTGCGTGGGAGAGCATGATCCGGTCAAGCTCCACCTCCTGATTGTAGAAGGTCGTCAGCCCATTGCCCGGTGTAATGCCATCTACCGAGAGAATCAGCTTATCCGCATGGTATTTCTCAAGCTGGGCGATGGCGTCATCGCCGTAGATAAACTGATGCTTGGAGTTTACCGAGCCGCCCAGCAGCACTACATTGAAATTCGGATTGCTGCCGGCCTCTAAGGCAATGGCAACGGAATTGGTTACAATGCTCAGATTCATGTTTAATGGGAACATGCGAAAAACAGTGAGCGTGGTAGTTCCCGAGTTGATCATGATCGTATCGTATTCCTCGATCATTCCCACAATGTGATTGGCTATGGCCTGCTTTTGATCCTGGTTGGCAGACAAGCGCTGCTGCATATTCATATTGTAATAGCTTTTGTAGGAGCTCACGGCTCCGCCGTGTACCCGGGACAGCAGTCCCTTGGCTTCCAGATCAGCCAGATCCATACGGATCGTCACTTCTGAAATCTCAAACAGTGCGCTCAGTTCGTTTACCTTGACTCTTCCGTCACGGTTGAGGATCTCCAGTATTTTCTGTTTCCGTTCAAAAACATCCATAGCCATTCCTCCAATTATGGATTATTATCTCTGCTGCTGCAGGGTGTAGTGCACGTCATAAGCCTTCTCTTCGTCGGTGAATTTGTGACGTGTATCGATCACCTCGCCGTTGTTCCACTTCCGGTCTTCAACATCTCCGGTGGTACCCATAACGGTGATGTTCAACTGTCTGTGGCGGGCGATGACGTGATCCCAGTCGATGAAGTAGATATGCGCAAACTGGCCGCAGTCCAGCACACCGTCCTTGATGGTCATAGTCTCACTTCTGCCAAAGAATACGCTGCGCAGATGCCCGTCGGTGTTCATGCTGCTGTAATCGCCCGGCTCGTCTACGTAGCGGCCAAACTGTGCATGAATGGGACCCGGATGACGATATTGATGCTCCTCTGTAAAGTCAGGGATCATCTTGCGCATGATGTCTAAGAGATCGTGCTGCAGGTACTCCAGGTCGAAGGAGTCGATGTCGTGTGAACACTCCTGAACCATTACGGAGCAGGTGGTGTGGTGTGATGCGATGCAGACGGTTCCGTTCTTGATCCCGGATGCCGCAACAATCTCCAGCACTTCCTTTGATACGTCATGGAAGGTGGGGATCCAGCCTCTTGACTGTAATTCCAGTTCTTTCTGATACACTTTAAATTCCATTTTTCAGCCTCCTGAAATTAATAATATTATATAATAGCAACAGACCTCCGGTCAAGGGAGAGTGCTGCTTTATATTTTTTGCTGACAGTTCAGACAGAGCGAATGGGTGTGTACTGAACTGTTGCTGTCTTTACGGATGCAGTTCATCCCAGGCTTTGCGCAAGGAATAGATCATTTCCTCCACCATGGCATAGGGGTCGGCAGCCTTGAGGATGCCGCTGGTGCTTCCGGTGGCCTGTGCGCCAAGCTTGATGGTATTGTAGACATCCTGGCCATTGGAGATCCCGGCCCCCTGCAGCACCATGATGTCGGGGTTGATCCTGCGGACCATCTCGATGGTTTCTTTTACATAGTCGGCATCGCTTGTCTTGCCTGTGCCGATCAATTCGGTAGGCTCTGCCACCAGAAGATTGGGAGAGAGCCTGGCGATGGCAGTCAGCTCCTCGACGGTATCTGCGCATACGATCGTGGCAAGGCCAACCTCGTCTGCCCGGCGGATCGTCTTTTCCACCGCATCCAGCGTGAGCTTTTTCTCTGCATGGTTCAGCATAACGCCCACTGCGCCCGCAGCCTTTACGGCTTCGGGAAGAACAGAGCCCAGGCCTCTGCCCACCGGCAGATAGTCCATATGCTGTGCAAATACCAGAATGCGTTCCGTGTTATCCGCAAGCAGACGGATATCCGTGTATTGGGGAGTTACCAGGATGTCCACGTCATATTTCATGGCAACCTTATCAATGACCTTTGCCAGCTTCAGCATTTCTTCACCATAGAGATAGGCCTTTGGGCCAATCTCAAAAAAGGGTGGTTTGATCTTGAAATCTTTGTACATGATTCTGTAACCTCTTTCTTATTTCAATGTGTAAATATCGTGATACAAATGTGTGTGTCCCGTATTCGGGTTGTCGGTTACTTCGCCGACTGTTCGTTGAGCATCTTTCCGACAGCACCGCCGGGGTGGATAGGAGCGAACTGTTCCTTCTGATAATCCATCTCCTCCATGAGTGCCACCAGCAGGGCATCGCAGATGGCAATCGTTGCCATATAGCTTGATGTTGCCATCATATTGTATTTGTCGCTCTCGCGCTGGATGGAAAGCGGAAGTACGATGTCCGCGGCGGCAGCAAGCGGGGATTCCAGATTCTCGGTAATGGCGATCAACCTTGCTTCGCGTTTGGGAATGGCATTGATGATGGGCAAAAGCTCAGCCGTTTTCCCGCCTCTGGAGATCATGATCATTACATTATCCTTTTTCAGTGCGCCCAAGCCGCCATGAACTGCCTCGCAGGGTGGCATGAACATGGCACCGATGTCGATACAGCACAGGGAGTGTGCAAATTTCTTGGCTGCAATTCCTGAGGTTCCGCTGGCACAGGTCATGACCCGGTCTGTGTGAGCCAGGAGGTCGACTGCTTTGGAGAAAGCCTCGCTTTGTACGCAGCCAAGCATATTGGCAACGGCTTCCTGCTCAATGTAGATGGACTCCCGGGCCCGGATGAAAGCTTCGTTCTTCATATTTCATACACCACCGTTCCTTTTATTATACAAGATAATTGAACCTTAACTTTCATATTGCTTTCGAAATAATTTTATATCTATTTCGAATGAATGTCAATATAATATCAGATAAATATTAAAATATTTCGTTTTGGTTGACAATCATACGGTAGAGTATTATACTGGAGAAAAACGAAAGGAATGGTAAGACTATGAAGTATTTGATTGACAGTGCGAATCTGGATGACATCCGGCATGGTATTGAATTTTATCCCATCGACGGAGTGACCACGAATCCGTCATTGGTTGCCAGGGAAAAAAAAGATTTTGTAGAGCTGGTCGATGCGATTCGTAGAATCATTGGAAAAGACAAGATGCTCCATGTGCAGGCCACGGCCAAGACAGCCGAGAAGATTGTGGCTGAGGCAGAACTGCTGAAGGAACGATTGGGCGATAATTTCTTTGTGAAGATCCCCATCAGTGAAGAGGGCTTAAAGGCGACAGCTATGCTGAAGGAAAGGGGCATCGGTGTTACCATGACCGCTATTTTCACTCCGCAGCAGGCATTGATTGCAGCAAAGGCAGGAGCAGACTTTGTGGCACCATACGTGAATCGTCTGGACAACATTACGGCGGACGGTGTCGGAGTGGTGGCAGATATCGCAGAGCTGTTTGCTATTTATGATCTGGATTGCCAGGTTCTGGCGGCGAGCTTTAAGAATGTGGAACAGCTTCACAAGGTTGCCCTTGCAGGTGCTCACAGCGCAACGATTGCAGTAGATCTTATGAAGGCTGCGATTGCACATCCCATGACAGACAGCGCAGTAGCAGGCTTTGATAAGGACTGGGCCGGAACATATGGCGATAAGACAGTGGCAGACTTCCTTAAGTAGGGCTTGCAAAAGGTAGGAAATAGAGAAAAGGGGTGAATGTATGATTGCAATAAAGAACGCAGTTCTGGTTATGCGAGATCATCTGATCCCGGATGGGGTGCTGTTGATGGAAAATGGCATCATCCGTTCATTTGGAGAGATGCGTAAGCAGAAGATTCCGGAGAGGTGTGAGGTCATAGATGCCGAAGGAGCATTTGTGGGTCCCGGATTTGTGGACATCCATACGCATTCTGACGGAAAGGTTTTTTTTCAGGATGACCCGGTTGCGGCTTCAAGGCATCATTTAGAGCATGGAACGACCACAGTTCTTCCGGCACTGTATTTCAGCATGGATACGGAAGGATATGTAAAGGCAATCCATATAATAAGGAAGGCTATGAAGGAAGATTCCTGTGCCAATATCGGAGGGTTGTACATGGAAGGTCCTTATCTGAATCCGAAGTTTGGCTGCGACAAGGAGTCGAATCCATGGCAGGGACCCATAGACCGTGCAGCTTATGGTCCGATCATTGATGCGGCCTGGGACATCGCGAAAGTATGGGCGCTGGCTCCGGAGCGGGAGAATATTCTGGATTTTGTTCTTGATGTGAAGGCAAAGAATCCGGCGGCAGTGTTTTCCGTGGCGCACAGTGAAGCGTCACCACAGCAGATCGAGGCGCTGATGCCGTATGGGCTTAAGATTGGAACGCATCACACCAATGCCACCGGTGACCGTCCCATGTATCCGGAATGCCGGGGCGTCTGCGTGGATGAGGCAGTCAATTATAACCGAGAGATCTATGCGGAGCTGATCTGCGACAGCCGGGGCATTCATGTGGATCCGTATATGCTGCGCCTGGTTCGGAAGATCAAGGGGGATGACCGGATCATACTGATTTCGGATGCCTATGCCTGTGACGGGCCGGTTCCACCCGGATACGAAGATGTTTTTGATATTAATTTTGACCATACCGGAGAGATTGCAGGCTCCAAGATGACGCTTGATATTGCCTGCCGGAATATGATGAAGCATACAGGGGCTTCTATCGTAGATGTGTTCCAACATGCGTCCTACAACCCTGCCAGAGCAGTCGGTTTTTCAGACCGCGGTGAGATCGCCGTAGGAAAGCGGGCTGACCTGGTATTGGTTGATTACAATATGAATGTAAAAAATGTCATTATGAAAGGAGAACTACAAAGATGAAGGACATTATTTTTGATCCACCAACCAAATTTGATTTCAAATGCGGGGACTACGTACCCTTCAAGGACAGGGAGGTGTGTGAGCGCCTGCGCAAGATCAGCGGAAAGGATCTGGAGAAGCATCCCAATCCCGACTTTAACATTAAGGTCATGATGAATCCCCATCCGGTACTGATCGCTACACTTTTTTCCAGACTCAAGGCAGCATCCGAGGCCGGAAAGAAATACACCATGATCCTGGGAAATCCGGAGCCGGAGACGTATATCCCGCTGGCACAGCTGATCAACTATTTCCAGGTAGACTGCAGCAAGCTTCATATCTTTGCCATGGATGAATGGGCGGATGACTGCGGGAATATTGCACCGGAGACATATGAAGCCGGATTTGCACACTCCATGTTGAAATATTTCGTATACCAGATTGATCCGAAGCTGCGCATGCCGTTGGAAAATGTTCATTATCCAACCAATAAGAACATCAGCTATTACTCCAAACTGATCACAGAGATTGGAGAGGGCGGAGCGGATATCTGTTCCTCATCTCCGGGATGGACAGGCCATATGGCATTCATCGATCCGGTGGATGAATTTATGACAGACGACATTGATGAGTGGCTGAACATGGAAGCGCGTATCGTAACGCTGCATCCGCTTACAGTGGCTCAGAATTCTCTGCATGGGGTCTTCGGCCAGTCCGGTTACATCGCCAGCGTGCCGCCTAAGGCAGCTACCATTGGGCCGGTTGACGTTAAGAATGCACGTGAAAGGATCGAGGTTCATGCTCTGCTGACCAACAATACGTTCTCATCCTGGCAGAGAATGACATCCCGTCTGGTGCTTCACGGACCGGTATCACCGGCTATTCCCAGCTCCATGCTGCAGCTGATGAAGACACAGGTGTATGTGAGCGAAGAGATCGCAGCACCCTTTGAGTGTTGGGAGAAGGTTGGGTACTAACTTATTTCCGAATGAGTAAATGCCACTTTGTAAGATTATTTTCATTGTTTTTTACAGAAAAATCCGTTATACTAGAGTAAATGACTGGTGTAACGGATTTTTTATATTTGAAGGAAAGAATGTGCGGATCGGTTGAAACTTTTTCGGTGAGGTACTGGAATACCGTCAATTCGTGTGTTATAGTCCCGTTACGAGGAAATGGAGGATAAAATTTTATTATGAAGAAAATATTAGTTATTGGCAGCTTGAACATGGACATTACCCTGCGGATGGAGCGGGCACCGGAGGCAGGAGAGACGCTGACGGCGGACTCGATGGTAGCCTCTCCGGGAGGAAAGGGAGCCAACCAGGCTTATGCTGCCGGCAAGCTGGGCGGTGATGTAGCCATGCTGGGAGCAGTGGGGCAGGATGCATATGGCGAGGAGCTTATAGCAAATCTGGCTTCTGTGGGCGTGGATGTTTCCGGAATCCAAAAGATCGCGGATGTGCCCACCGGAACGGCGGTTATTTATGTGGAGCAAACCGGTGAGAACCGGATCGTTCTCGTGACCGGAGCCAATGGTAGGGTGGATCGGGCCTACATAGATGCACATATGGATAAGATAGCGGCATGTGACATCGTTATCCTGCAGTTGGAGATTCCGTTGGATATCGTGGTATATGCGGCGAAGAAGGCGAAGGGGCTTGGAAAGACGGTGATCGTGGATCCGGCTCCGGCAGTGCCGGACATTCCAAAGGAGCTTTGGGGATATGTGGATTATATCAAGCCCAACGAGACAGAGCTTAACATCATCCTCACCGGGAAGGCGGATGGTCTGCCGCTTGATGAAGCACTGACACAGGTGCAGCAGTTGGGCGTGAAAAATGTCTGGGTGACCATGGGCGGCCATGGTGTATTCTTCCGGGATGAGAACGGAAGGGAGGAGACGATCCCATCCGTGCGGGTGAAGGCAGTGGATACCACTGCAGCCGGCGATACTTTCCTGGCAGCGGCGGCAGT
>CAKSAI010000123.1 GCA_934434905.1 uncultured Lachnospiraceae bacterium
GTATTAGTTCTGCTAGGCTCGATAACACCTCGCCAAGCAGAAACTATTATACCATATCTCACAACACGAACTCAAGAGTCTTTCTGCATTATGGCCCCATCCAGTCGCCGACTCATCGCAAGGAGTTCCTCCTTCTGTACCTTTAAGACCATCCGGTCATACGTGTAGAATCCGTTGGACTCATCCTCCACATCGGAGAGCTGGGTATAGATACAGCCGCAGACACCCTTACTGACAGCAGGCAGGATCGTCTTTTCATACAGGCTGCAAATCTGATCCGTCAGCGCCTGCCCACTGTCTGAGCCCCCATAGCCATAATGCGTGTATTTTGCATAGAAGTGCTCCGGCACACCATAGGAATACCCGCCTGCCTCCGACACCAGTATCGGCAGCTTGGGATTTTCCGGCAGTTCCAACCGCTTATAATAGATGTGCTGACTGTCGAAGTCACTCTTTTTCCCCGGAAACCAGCCGGAGGCTGCATCATACAGCCTGGTGCTATCCAGTTCCTTTGCCTCTTCATACATGGCATCGCTCTCAAACTGTCCCCATCCCTCATTAAAAATCGTATACGCAACAACGCAGGGATGATTATGCAAGTGCATAATCGTTTCTCCCATATGCTGCCGGAAAAAGGCTTTTCGCTTTTTCCTTCCCAGGTGTGCTCCGATATCCTTCTGGTAGACACCAAGCGTCGGCAGCGCAGTGTCCTTCAGCCAGGAATACCGACCACTGTTCACCATATCCTGCATTACCAGCATTCCGTGAACATCGCAATAATAATAGAAGCTTTCTGGCTCGATCTTGATGTGCTTCCGCAGCATGTGAAAGCCCAGCTCCTTCATGCGCAGGACATCACGCTCATACTCTTCTTCCTCCGCAGGAAGATATATGCCGTCGCAGAAGTAGCCCTGATCCAGCACACCGTTTAAGAAGATCGGCTTTCCATTCAGACATACTCTCGGCAGCCCATGAACTTCCTTTATCTCCACCACTCTGAGGCCAAAGTAGGATTCCACTGTGTCCTCACCCATGGTGACCGTCATCCGGTACAGATACGGGTTCTCCATGCTCCAGAGTACCGGCTGATAACGACTGCCGTCCGAAAGCCGGATGTCTGTCATATCAAGCTCAGCCGTGTTGCCCTCTGCATGGACAGTATGAATGGTTCCGTCATGCAGGGTGACACGGACCGATATTCCATCCGCGATCTCCGCCTGACTGCCGTCCGGCCTCACTTCCACAGACACAAGCTCCAGATCCGCTGTCACCTTCAGGCTGCTTATATACGCCTGTGGCACCTCCTCCAGCCACACACTCTGCCAGATCCCGCTGACCGGTGTATACCACATGCCGCCTCTGGCCCTGCGTTGTTTTCCATAGGGATAATCCATAGACAACGTATCCTTCACCTTCACTTCCAGGAGGTTTTCGGAGTCCTTCGAATCATCCCGGGCCACACACTCCGTAATATCGAAGGAAAAAGGCAGATAGCCTCCTTCATGCTTTCCCAGATACCGACCGTTTACAAACACCTCCGCCACCTGGTCAACCGCCCCGAAATGCAGCAGGATACGATTGTTCTTATCTGTTTTATGCAATACAAATTTTCTTCTGTATGTCAGATGATTTCCCACGCGTCCCTGAAAACCGGAAAGCAACGCCTGCGGCGGGAACGGAACTAAGATCTCCTTCCCATTCAGCTCCCAGATTCCATTCAGACTGCAGAAGCTCTCCCGCTTCATCTGCGGCCTCGGATATTGATTCCATACCATATCAGCCGCCCCCGCCTTTTCATTTTCGGACAGTTGCTTCATCAATGTTTCCCCGGATTGAGAAAGCAGCCGGTTATGACCGTTTCGCATCATGGCAAAGATCAGATACAGCACTGCCAGCAGCAAAACTGCAGCCACCAGCGCCGCCAGGTAGATATTCCGGTTGGGGAGAAAGGATGTGGTTCCGTCCGAATTGACGATCTGCTCCGCATTGCGAAGGACAAACGCCCCGATAGCCGGGCCCACAATCCCCGGCACGAGCACTTGACCGATGATACGGATTCCCTGAAACTGCCCCGCTTTTTTCTCCGGGATATTGCTTCGGATCATGGCGCCGAAGATCGCCATCCCGGTGAGATACCCCGTCATCATCAGAAGGGAGCCGATAAACACGATCCCCGTGCCGGTTCCGACATACAGCAGCACGTAGCCGACGATCAGGAAAAGTACAGTGGGAACCACAGAAGAACGAAATCCCAGCAGATCATAGAGCTTTCCGTAAAAAGCCGTGATAACCGCCGCAATGACAATGGCCGGAGCCATAATAAACACATAGTTGGTCATCCCTAAGGTTTTCTCATAATATAAAATCAGATATGGCATGAAGATCTGGATGGAGATGCCGAATATCGCAAACGCTCCGATCACTGCATAGAGCAATGGATTGCCCTTGATCACAGAAGGCCGGAAGCTGTGGATCACGGTGGCAAAATAGCCATCTTCCCTTCTTCCGGTCAGCCCCGGCTTCTCGTCAATGAGCACGATTCCAAGCACACCGATGAGAAACACTGCCGCTCCGACAATAAGATAGATCATGGTCCAGCTTGAAGGCTGCTCCAGGTCGAAGGCAGAGAATCCGCCAAACACCACCAGGATCCCCACCAACGGCATCATGGAGTTGATTCCCTCGATTCTCCCTCGGTTGCCGTCAGCACCCCAATCCGTCATCCATGCATTGAAGCTGGCATCATTGGCCGAAGAGCCTAAGAATGTCATGACACAGTCCATAAGGATCACCAGCGACACGCCAAGGGAGGCCGCCCGGACGGTACTGCCCGCCATGGGCGTCAGAATATCCATGCGGATAAAAGCAAATGAAACAATCGAGATTCCCCACGCGATATATCCGCCGCAGATCAGAAGCTTCCGCCTGCCGATATAATCCGAAAACGCCCCAACCAGAATGGTTGTCACCGTGGCGGCCACAGAGCTGGCTCCTACCATTCGGGAAATGTCTGCCGCTGAGGCGTGAAACATCTTGTAGATGAACACATTGAAATACATGTTCTCCACCACCCAGGCCACCTGCCCCATGAGACTGAATATCACCAGTGCTGTCCAGAATCTTTTTGTAAGCTGTTTTCTCATAATCACACTCCCCCACACGAAGTGTTCCAGCTCTTCCGGCAGGGACAACTTCCGATTTTCTTATCAACAGCATACCTGTTTTTTCGGAATACGTCAAGAGGCAGGGAATACTTTCCCTGCCTCATACTGTAATAATATTATTCCTCTACGTTTCCGCCATCCGCGGTATCTCCGGTGTCTTCAGCAGCGCTTCCACCATCCGAAGCATCCGCCTCCGGTTCTTCCGTCACGTCTTCCACGCTCTTCTGGAATGCGGTATAGATGGTACTGTCCACCAGATAGACGCTGTCATCGCCGCTAACCATCAGGTAATACTGGCTTGTCATACTGTTATACATGCCGATGGTGATCGTCAGCTCCTGATCCGCACCTTTTAACCGGATCACGTTTTGCGGCTCGTCAAACCCATATTCGCTGATGTCCTCCGGTGCCTCAAGCTTCTGGCCGGCCATAATCGTCCCAACATTGGAGAGCATGGATGTGATCGACGTCTGCTTGATGCTGACGGTCTTATCGGCCTGGTAATACCAGGTATCGTCTTCTTTTACAAAAGTGATCTCTTCGTCATTATTCTGATAAGAAAACTCTGTGACCTTATCCGCGGACATACCTGTCACCGTGATCTTTTCATCCTCTTCCTTCTGTGCCTCCTTCTCCTCCTGATGCTTGTTGAAGGCCTTCAGTCCCAAAAATGTACCACAGAAAGCAACCAGGACTACACACAGAATAATAAACTGCCTTTTCTGCTTCTTCATTATCTCCGTCTCCTTCTCACCCAGATCACGATACCCGCTGCCAACAGGATCACAGGTATGATAATGGCTGCTGCCAGACCACCCAGGATAATACCTGCCTGATTGATGATCAGTTGGGAATTATCATAGCTCTTCACCGGCACAACGCTGGTCACCTCACTGCCTGTAAATTGCGAGATCACTCCGGTAAACAGCGCCGCATTGTTTCCGTACACCATCTGACTGGCGTTGTCTGAGAAAACGCTGTCGCTGGAGAAGATATACAATTCTGTCGTCTGATTCTCCCCACTCTCGCTCTCCGAAGTCTTAGACACATAGAGCCCCAGGGCAAAGGGTCCGGCAACATCTCCTTCTTCCTTGTCATAAGTCTCCATGCTCTCCACATTCACCTTGGAATAAGCCGAATCGCTGGTGGACAACAACTCCTTATAGGTGACAGCAGATCCGGTATCCTCGCCGTCTGCATCCGTCTCATTCTGCTGCTCATACAGAAGTCCTCTTACATACGGAAGGAATACATATTCTCCGGAAATGTCAGCGGTCGCAGTCGCATAGGATACCTTCGGAATCAGGTAAAACGGCATCTGATAATAAGCCGTCCGGTCCGTCTCCAGCACGACACCCTCTGCCATAGTCACACCGTAAGCCGCCAGCAGACTCTCGAAGTTGGGAAGCTTCTGCCCGTTATAGCCGGAAGCAATAACCGCCTTCCCGCCTTTTTCCAGATAAGCCAGTACCTTCTCCACATCATCCTGGGAGAAGTCCTTGGCTGGTGCGTTGATAATGAGCGCCGCCGCATCCTCCGGGATCTCGTCTTTCTCCAGAAGAATCAGAGATTCCAGCGACACATTCAGCTTGGCAATGGAATCGGTAAAGGTTCCGCTTAAGCTCTGTTCGTCATGTCCGGTAAGTTGATAGATCACCGGCATATCCTCGCCCGTCACATAGGTGATGGCGCTGGTCAGCTGCCCCTCGGCATCATAGCCTGTCACCGTGCTTTGGTATGTCGAATAATCAACCTGCGTCTCATACAGATCGGAATAATCGATAACCTTGGCACGTTTGCTGCCCTCCACGATCAGACTCTTCATGGTAACACTGCTGTCGGTATAGTTCGTATAGAAGGAAGGCGACACTGCCGGATCCTTGTATACGACCTTGATGTGCTTGGAGTAGCCGGCATACCGCTCCAAGGTCTTGCCTACCGTGGCATCCTGTGATTTCTCGCTTGCCAGCACATAGATCGTGATATCTTCATCCAGATTATCCAGCACTTCTTTGGTGGCATCCGTGATGGAATACAGCTTCTGGGAAGACATATCGATGGCGCGTACTTCATCCGGCAGCTGCGCACCGATCAGGTTCACCACCACCACGGCCGCCAGTGCCACCGCGATAAAGCCTGTGCTGAACACGCCGGTCTTGATGCGCATGGTGCTCATGCTCCAGCGCCGCTTCTGAATAGCCTGTACGGTCAGAAACAAAAACAGCACGATCAGGGACACATAATAGATCACGGACTGCACATCCAGAAAACCGCTCAGGAAATCATCCAGCGGACTTGTCAAGTCATAACAGCCTAATATCTTCGTCAACAGGTTTCCCGTAGAGGAAATGATGCCGGTGATCCCGCTCATCATATAGCCTAAGAACAATGCGCCAAACGTCAGCACCGCAGCAATGACCTGGCTCTCAGTGAGAGCTGACAGAAATGTTCCGATGGCGATACAGGTCATTCCAAACAACCAATATCCCAGAACCGCGGCGTAACACTCTCCGAAGGGAACTGTTCCAAAGGCGTTTAAAACAACAGGTGTCACACATATGACTGCAACCGTTATGGTAAATACTGCACCCATAGCCAGGTATTTTCCGATAACCACCTTACCCAGTGAGACCGGGGAGGTCAATATCAACTGATCCGTCTTATTCTTCCGCTCCTCCGCCAGTACACGCATCGTCAGGATTGGCACCGTGATCAGCAATATGAACGTGATGGCCGATAACGTGTTAGCCAGCGTAGGATATCCATAAGCCAGATTGTATACGTAAAAATAAAGTCCGAATACGCCTAACGTCACCGCCAGGAACAGCCAGCCGATCACTGACTGGAACAAGGACTTGAATTCTCTCTTAAATATTGCCACCATTAGTTATCGCCCCCTTCCTTATCCTCTGCATTGATATTTTCTATGTGATCCATTTCCTCCGGTTCCATCTCTGATTCAACTTCCGATTCCTTGTCCGTTCCCGACCCTAAACCAGCATCCAGCTCCGATTCAGCTTCCAGACCGGGGTCAGACTCCTGTGTCAGCTTCAGGAACACATCCTCCAGAGACTTCTTCTCTATACTCATGCCAAGGATCGGCTGCTTTGCCTCTGCCAACGCATAGAACAGCCGCTCTCTGGGATCGGTATTCTTCTCGGCCGTAACCGTCACATGTACCGTTCCATCCTTCCCTGCCTCTGTAACTGCATAAGAAGTAATCTCCCGAATCGCATCCAGCACCTGGCAGATCCGCTTCTCCTCGCCCTTGATCTCCAGCTTGACCTCCGGCGCTCCCTCCATCCGCTGGCTCAGATTCTCCGTAGCATCGCTGGCTACCAGCTTTCCTTTGGAAATAATAAAGATATGATCGCAGACCTCGCTGACTTCCGACAAGATATGGGAGCTTAAGATCACAGTGTGCTTCTTCCCAAGTTCCCGGATTAGATCCCGCATCTCAATGATCTGCTTGGGATCCAGACCTACGGTAGGCTCGTCTAAGATGATCACCTCCGGATCGCCCAGGATTGCCTGCGCCAGCCCGACTCTCTGCTTGTAGCCCTTGGACAGATTGCGGATCAGGCGGCTCTCCATCTCCGTGATGCTGGTCATCTCCATGACCTTCTCCACCTGCTCCCTGCGCGCCTCTCTCTTGATCTTCTTCAACTCCGCCACAAAATTCAGATACTCCAGAACCGTCATCTCCTGGTACAGCGGCGGTATCTCCGGCAGGTAACCAACACACCGCTTGGCCTCCTCCGGCTGCGCAAAGATATCGAAGCCGTTGATCTTCACCTCACCGGCAGTAGCGCCCAGATATCCGGTGATGATATTCATCGTAGTGGACTTTCCTGCGCCGTTTGGCCCCAAGAATCCATAGATTCTGCCTGGCTCCACGGTGAGATTCAGATCGTCCACCGCCACATGATCTCCGTACTTCTTCGTCAAATGACTTATTTCGATCACAAAAAATTCCTCCCTTTTTCATCGCATTTTTTTCATTCTAAAAATGAAATGTGATAAAAAACGGAAGGAATTGTGTTTTTTCTGTGTCTATACAAGCTGTTTCTTCTTCCAGCCTCCCTGAAAATACCGGGCCGCCGCGATGACAAGCCCCACGAACCAGCCAATGGGATTCGCCCACATGATGATCATGCCGCCTGTCGCGTCCGCCAGCGCATAGGTCAAAAGCACTCTGGTACACAGATTTGCCAGGCTGCTGGTTAGAAACCACTTCATATCGGCAGCTCCCCGGAGCACGCCGTTACTAACGTTCATAAGGCCCATGACAAAATAGAACAGCGACACGATCCCCAGATATTCCGCCCCGATGGCAATGGCCTCCGCGCCCTTGTCAGAATCCATGAACAGCCCTACAAACTGCTCGCCACAGAAGAAAAAGATAACTGCTATAAGGATTCCGATGCCAGCCGACATCAACAGACAGATGCGGTAACCCTTGCCAATACGCTCCGGCTTTCTGGCGCCCATGTTCTGCGCCACATAGGTGGACATCGCGTTGCCCACCGCCACCATTGGCACAATGGCAATTCCGTCAATCTTGATGGCTGCCGTGTACCCGGCCAGGAACATGGAACCGAAGCGATTCACCGCCGCCTGTATCAGCAGCATACCCACAGATACGATGGACTGCTGAATAATGGTGGGTATGGCAACTGTTATCATATTTTTCAGCATATGCGCATCGTAGCGTACATACCGCTCCGTCTTGATTCCCTTAAGCTTAATCATCAAAAATACAAAGGACAGCACCGCCGAAATCCCCTGGGCGATCAGCGTTGCCCATGCCACCCCGGCCACGCCCATCTGAAGCTCTGCCACAAAGTAGATATCCAGTCCGATATTCAATAAGGAGGAAAAGATCAAAAATATCAGCGGCTTCACGGAATCTCCCAGTGCATTGAAAATGGCTGAGAATGCATTGTATAAAAACAAAAATACAAATCCGTAGAAATAGATCTGCAGATAAGTCACCGCATCTGCAAATATATTCTCCGGCGTACCCATCAGCCCAAGCAGTCCCCGGTTGATCGCCATCCCAATGATACTTAAGATCAGACTGAATCCCAGGATGGAAATCAGGGCTGTGGAGATAGCCGTCTTCATTTCTTCCAGCTTCCTTGCACCGTATAGTTGGGATATGACAACCGAGCAGCCTATACCGGTGCCGACTGCGATCATCACGAAAAGCATCGTGACGGAGGTGGATGCTCCCACTGCCGCCAGGGCGTCGGAACCCACCACGTTTCCCACTACGATGGAATCAATGATATTATAAAATTGTTGAAACAGAT
>CAKSAI010000124.1 GCA_934434905.1 uncultured Lachnospiraceae bacterium
GGTATAGATATCCTTTGTACTCTTATCACTCACAAAGCCATCCGACACATCCCGCGTCTCAAAATCCGGTCGTCCCGGCACTGCCACCTCGCTGTAGGTCGGACCGTTTGCGAGAAGCTGGCTTCCGTTTGTCACAAGCTGGTCGATCATCAGACGGCGCTGCGGCCCTGCTGTGCCGATCAGATTGTGATATGCCGTATACCAGGAATCCAGATTGGGACCGATAACGTTCGAGCTGTGCCCAAGACCTCCAAACGTTCCTTTCCCGGCTTTTAAAAGAACGATATTGTTCTCCGGCAGGACATAATCTCCCATGGGGTCTTCCCCTAAGCTGTAGGAATACCCTACGCGGTAGCCTTCGCTGGTAACACCATTTCCTGCATAAGTAAGATACAGGATATCTCCTCTGCGGAACAGTCCCGGCCCCTCCGTCCAGCCATTCAGGGTTGCGGGAAGCGCAGTTTCCACACCCGGCAGCATCGTCTTGCTATCAATTTCCGCAATCTGAATGACATTGTTTGCCGGATAAAGGAAATATAACTTCCCGTCATCTCCCACATAAAAGGAACCGTCAATATTTCGTCCGAAATTATCGGTGATCGGCTCAAACGGCCCCGTGGGACTGTCACTTGCCAATATGTAGTGACCCTTTCCTTCCGGTGACTCTGTCATATAAAAGGTACCGTTGTAATACACAACCTCCGGCGCATAGGCGCCTGCAACCTCTGCTCCTGTGGCAGCATTCCCTTTATATGTCCAGTTTATAAGATCTTCGGATTCATAAACCTTTACTGCCGATTCCATGCCATCGCCGATTGCAGATGAGGGATACATGTAATATTTTCCATTGAACCGCATGACAAACGGATCGCCAATCCCATACTCTCCGCCGCCTGTATAGGGCGTTTGCCCCCACTGTCCTTCCACTTCAATGTGGTTTTTATAAGTCTCTGTCTCAGCAAACGTATACTTCTCTTCCCCTTGATTCAACGCTTTGGTATAGTCCGTCTTCGTTCCGCAGCCTGCGAAAGAGGTTGCTGCCACCGCTGCGCAGCACATCACTGCTATTATCCTTTTGCATCTTTTCATGGCCTTCTCCTATTCTCCTATGGATTCCTGATAATTACTTCCGATCTGCTGCTCGGTAAAGATGGAATATAAGGATGGGTTTTGCGGGTCGCTGCAAAGTCCGTCATTAAACCAGCGGGTTCCTTCTTCCCCTTCCCAACGCATGACCTGACCAAAGGCAACACCCATTTCTGTTGGCTTGCCTGCATCAAATTCCGCCCATGGGATATAGAGTTCGATGGCGTATCCGCTGTCTGTCTTCTTTGCCCCGGACTGGATGTTGGCACTTCCAAAATCAATATATTTTCCATCCACGCCCTTACGGAAGAGCATGTTGCCTGCTGCATCCACCAGAATGGTACGATCCTTCTCATCTGGATTTCCACCATTCTTCTGATAATCAAGGTACACCTCCACACTGGAATTCTCAAAAGGCTTCTGGCCGCTTGTCACCACATGGTCGTCCGTCACATCAAATCCCAGATAGCAGCCCTTATCTGTCCATACCCAGCGAACCTTTACGCTGGAACCGCTGTACAGGAATAATTTTGCCTTGCTCCAAAGTGCATCATCAAAGCTTCCATCCAATTTTACTTCGGAGGTCGGTGCAATACCTGTAGAACCATCAATGCGATCCTTTGTCATCTTGATATAATTGTCCGGGATCTGCGGATCTGTGCCGATACCACTCCAGGATATTTCTCTGCTTCCATCCGCTTTCTTCACACCGTCCCAATCTACGGAACCGAAGCTCGCCTTCATAGTTTCCGGCGCTTTTTCCAGTCCAAGGTCGACCCATGGAATGAATACCTCCACGTTATAACCGATGTCCGTCTTCTGAATGCCCGCAAAGGTATTATCGTTATGTGGCGCCCATTCTGTTCCATTTCCCTTTAAGACCTCAATATTGCCATTCACATCTACACGCACCTGGAAATCGTCTGTCTGAGGTGTTTTTCCACCGTTCCCTAATGTGTCAAGATACATTTCCACAGAATCATTCAGGTATACGGCTGTGCCATCCGCACATACCTTGTCATCCTTCATTTCAAAGAAGAAATATAAGCCTTCTTCTGCAAAATAATTGCTGACTTTCCCGCGTCCGCCGTCTCCGAAAGCAAATATTTTACGTCCCTCCCAGATACTGTCGTCCGCCTTTCCATCCACGTTATACTTCGCGAGATTTACTTTTCGAGCCTTTGCAATCTCGTTATTATCGCGATAGAAGGTATAATAGGTGTTCGGGTTCTGCACATCTACCCCTGTGATGCCACACCAGGAATCTCTTTGCCCATCCTTACATCCTACTGTACCAAAGGCGATTCTGTAATTGATTTCCGACTCTCCGCCAAGCTGTGAATATGGAATAAACATTTCGACGGTATAACCTTTATCCGCCACATCATCATCCATGCTTCCGTCTACCTTCACTGCATAGCTTTTAATCAGGTCAGTATCTACCCATAAACCGCCATTGCCGGTTCTGGCAAGACTCTGCTCATTGATATCTACAAACAGTTGCAGATGATTGCTGTTCGGCTTCTCGCCGCCCTCGCCCGTTTTGTCCAGATACAATTCAAACGAGGAATTGTCGTAAACATTGCTGCTGGTTCCCCATAGATCTGCATCCTGGATCACCGCTCCGATGTAGATACCGTTTTTCCCATAGAAGCCTTTTACGGTCGTAGTGGTCTTTTCATTGTAGGAGATTTCCTTCAACCCCTCCCACTGTGCTTCGTCCAGTACACCGTCCAGCGTCACTTCCGGTTTTGCATACCCGGTCTCTTTCTGGAACGGATCATCATTTGCCGAGATCTGCGAATCTGCAGGAATCTCATTTTTCCCCTGCCTGCCAAACGCAAACAGGATGATTCCCGCAAGAACAGCCGCTACTATAATTCCACTAACAATAAGTATTATCGTTTTCTTGCTTTTCATTTTCACCCTCCTATCCTTTAATTCCGGATACCACCATGGAATCCATGAAATATCTCTGGAAACAAATAAATAATATCAACAACGGTATGCAGGATATCACAGCGCCTGCCATGATCATGGGATATTCGCTGGTGGCTTCTCCCATGCTGTTCAAAAGACGCAGCGCTAACTGTACTGTATAGTTGCTTTCTGAATCCAGGTAAATGAGCGGTCCGAGGAAATCGTTCCAGATTCCCATAAACCAGAAAATCACCTGTGCCGCAATCGCCGGCCACATTAGCGGCAGGAATATCTTCCGAAAGGTCTTCATCCAGCCTGCACCGTCGATCCTTGCCGCTTCAATGTATTCCCGCGGGATTCCGTTTAAAAACTGCCGAAAGAAAAACATCATGGAAATATTTCCCAACATGCCCGGAACGATCAGTGGGATCAGCGTATCCACCAGTCCCAGCTTTCCCCATACCACATACTGCGGAATCAGTGTCACAACTCCCGGAATCATCATGGTGACAAGAAGCCCCATGAATAGCAGGTTCTTCCCCGGAATCTCCATCTTTGCAAAGGCAAAGGCAGCCAGCGCTGAGACAAAGGTTCCACAGAGGATCACAGGAATTGCGATGATCAATGTGTTTTTGATTCCGGTCAGAAGCGGGATCACCTTCCACACCTTAAGATATGCATCGAACACTACCGGATCCGGAATCAGTCTGATCGGAATCTGAAGCGCTGCCGTTTTCTCCTTTAAGGAGGTGGATATCATCCAGATAAAGGGGAAAAGCATGGTAAGCGATACTGCCGTCATAATCACATAGATACATCCGTTGACTATACGGTTCTTTGTTTTCATTTTCAGCCTCAACCTTTCCACCTCCTAATCTTCATATACCCAGCGGTTTGACAGCCTGAACTGAATCAATGTCACAACGAAGATCATCACGGCCACGATCCACGATACTGCACTTGCCGCCCCCATGTCATATTCTGCGAAGCCCTTCTGCCAGAGATAATAGACAATGGTGATCGCGGAATGCTCCGGTCCTGCCCCCGTCATGATGAACTGGTCGCCAAAGGCCTGCAATCCGCCAATCACACCGGTGATCAGCACATAGAAGGTAACCGACGACAGCATTGGAAGGGTCACATAACGGAATTTGTGAAGTCCATTTCCGCCCTCCACATCCACCACCTCGTAATAGTCGCGAGGAACATTCTGCAGCCCTGCCAGGAACAGGATCATGGTACTTCCTACGCCTCTCCATATGCCCATGATGATGAGTGCGATTTTTACCATGGCAGGATCACCCAGCCAATTTGGTCCGGCCTTTCCTGTCAACTGGCGGATCACCAGATTTATCACGCCATATTCCGCGTTGTAAATGAAGCGCCACAGGATCACGATGGCCATAGCCGAGGTAACTGCCGGCAGGTATACGATCACACGGTAAATGGTTTTTCCCGGAAGCTTACGGTTCAGCGCCATGGCCATCAGAAGCGCCAGGAACATGCCAATCGGAATACCGATCATAAGATACACCGTATTTCCTACCGATTTCCAGAAAATCGGGTCTTTTATGATCCGGACAAAGTTTTCAAATGCAATAAAGTTCCTGGTGTCAGCCACGATGTTCCAGTCTGTAAAGCTCATGTACAGGGAATATCCCATGAAGAACAATGTAAACACGATAAACTGCAGGTACATCGGCGCAATGAAGAGAAGTCCGATTCGATGCTCTCTCCGCTTGAAGGAGCTTGCTTTTTTACGCTGTTTCACGTAAATTCCTCCCTCCATCTCATTCATTGCCGTTTAATCTGTCCTGAAGCTCCGGCTGGATCTTCTTTAAGAAGTCTGCCGCCGACATTTCACCGCTGTATACTTTGTTGGCCTCTGTGATAAAGTAATCGTACCACGAGCTGTTCTTCGTATAATAGGTAGGCTTAAACTGTCCCTTTTCCGGGTTCTTTAAGATATCAAGGAACACCTGCTTATTTGCCGGCATCTTGTCCATGGCAAGATAATCGTTCTCTGCCATTTCAATGATATTTGGAACTGCCTGTCCGCTTTCACAGTTGATAGCCTGTGCCTCTTTATCCATGCAGAGAAATTCAGCCAATTCATAAGCCGCCTGGGCTTCCTTCGATTTTGCCGAAACGCAGAGCGCCGCAGAGCCCAGCCACGAGACTGCTTTCCCTGTCTTCTCATTTACAGGCGTTGGCATAATGTCCCATTCAAAAGTAACGGATTCCCAGAAAGTAGGCTGATCCCAGGGGCCCATCCACGCCATACCGACTTTGCCGTTACACCAACGCTCAAACCATCCGCTTGCAGCCGCCTCCGATGTAGTGGGAGCCACGCCATGAACTAATGCAAGGTCTGCCACCCATTGAAGAGCCTCCGCAAATTCAGGTGTATCCACGGTGATCGTTTTCTTATCTTCGCTTAAAAAGTCTGCATTGTTCGACCAGACAGCGGATTCCAGGGTATAGTTTGCTGTTCCATATACCTTTTCTACCCCTGAGCCGCTGGTCAGCTTCTTAGCCACATCGACAAATTCATCTAATGTCATTGGTTCCACCGGATCCGGAAGCGGAACGCCCTTTTGTTCAAATAAGGTTTTATTATAGACCATCGCCCACGGGCCGAGATCCTTGGGAAGTCCATAGAGACCGCCGTCTTCTCCCACTGTCCCGGTTTTCGAATTATAGTAGTACATATCCATTGCTTTTTCCCAGATCTCGCCCTCTTTGTAGAGCTCCGACTTTGCAAGGTAGTCCGTCATGTCCAAAAGTCGTCCGGCCGACGCCCACTCTACAAATTCATTCGTTGGAAGGTAAAACACATCCGGCATCTTATTTGCTGCCACGTTGGAAACCAGCTTTACCATATAATCACTCTCTGTGCCCGGATAATGCTGATAATTTACCTTTACTCCCGGATGAGTCTCTTCAAATTTATCGATCATCTTTGTAAAGTTCTGCTTTTCTGCCAGCGACCCCCAGCCTGCAAATGTAATAACAACATCATTCCCGTCCTTTTTACCGCCTTCCGAGTTCACATCACTGTCACCTCCACAGCCGGTAAACACTACCGCTGCCGTAGCTGCCATAGCAAGAATTCCTGCCATCATTCTTTTAAAGCCTTTTTTCTTTTTCATGTTGTTCCTCCTATCCAAATATTTTTCTCAGTGTTTCTAACGGAACCTTTGGATTTCGATCCGCATCCAGAAGTCCGTTTGTCTCCTGCATAATATCCATAAGCTGTGTATAACAAAAGCCTTGTATGTTTTTAAATCCGCGGACTGCCTTCATGATATTTTCCAGATAAAGCAGCATTTCCTCTTCATTATCCACATCCTTACTGTAGCCCCATCCTTCCGATGATTTCAATTTCACGCCCCCCATTTCCGTAAGCAGGATCGGCACACCATTATAGGCAATGCCTCTTGCGTAAACGGGCTTGAAGTTCACACTGGACTTTAAGACTTCATACACATCCTCATAGCGTTCCCTGGCATTCTCCGGCGTAATCGCATAGTCGTGAATCCCGCAGAAATCGGTGGTATCGATCTGATCCCAGCCATCGTTGGACGAGACCAGTCTTGTATCGTCCTCACCCTTGATCATGTAGTACATGGCTCTTGCAAAGTTTCTCTGCTGCTCATTGTCTGCAATCTCGTATATCCCCCAACTCTCATTCATCGGAACCCAGCTTATGATACAGGGATGATTATAATCTCTCTGAATGAATGCGTGCATCTCATCCATCAGTCTCTTCCTGGACGTTGCCGTAAAATCATAGGCAGATGGAAGTTCTCCCCAAACCAGAAGTCCCAGCCTGTCCGCCCAGTAATAATAGCGCGGATCATCAATTTTCTGGTGTTTTCTCGCCCCATTAAATCCCATGGCTTTCGTTAGTTCTATATCCCTCTTGATCGCCTCGCCCGATGGCGGTGTCATAAGACTCTGGGGCCAATATCCCTGATCCAGTACCAGCCTCTGGTAAAGCAGCGTATTGTTCAGAAAGATTTTATCCCCTTCCTTGTGGATCTTTCGCATTCCGAAATAGGTCTCTACCTGATCCACTTCTTTTCCGTCTTCCAAAAGTGTTACCTTCACATCGATCAGGTTTGGAATCTCCGGTGACCACCAAAGCTTAAATACTGCCTCCGGTCCAAACTCTTCAAAGGTGAACAGACCTTCTGCTTTTCCTTCTCTTGGAGTCATCAACAGCTCCCCGAGCTCCCGTTCGCCCATGCACAACTCTGCTTTCAGTGAGATATGCTTCTCTTCCTTCGCGCGAATGGTTAATTTTGCCCGATTCTCGTCAAATTCCGGTGCGATATGTATGCTTGTAATATAATTCTCACCGGTAAATTCCAGCCATACGCTCTGCCAGATTCCACTCGTATTCGTATACCAGCAGCTCTGCGGCTTCTGTTCCCACATCTGCTTCCCTCGCGGCATTTCTTTGGAAAAACTGTCCTCCGCCTTTACGGTTATCTCATTTTCCCCGACCTGAAGGTATTTCCGAATCTCAAATACGAAGGGGACGTTACCGCCCTCATGACTTCCTGCATATGTGCCATTCACCCAGACCGTCGCTTTGTGATCCACCGCTCCGAACCGTAGCAGCACTTCACCCCCTAATTCCTCCTGCGTTACAGTAAAAGCCCTGTTATACCACATCGTCTCGTGGTATTCGTCGGTGTCAATACCACTCATTTTCGACTGATAACAAAAGGGAACCTGTATCTCCATCGGATACGAAATCTCCTCTATGTTGTCACCGTCGAATGCAAATCTCCACGCACCGTTCAGCGTCCGAAAGCGTGCTCTTGCAAACGCCGGATTTGGATACTCCTCTCGCCTCATTCATGATTCCTCTCTTTCATTCTGTGCTCTATTCTTACATTGATGCCCTGCTCGTAATCCCCGAACTTATCTCCGAAAATATTAAATCCACCCACATTTTCTGCGTCTGGTTTAATACCGATACGAATGGTGAAGTAGTCGTTCTCCTCCAGATGAAGATCTGTGATCTTTACGTGCGACATTTTATGCTCATCCATGTAGACGCCATGCTCATTGGCTCTGACTGTTTTTAGGAGTCCATATTGGGTAGAAATATCCGGCCACCAGCCCGGATTCAGCCTTCCTCTTCTTCCGCCGAAATCTCCCGGGGATGTCCATGTACAGAGTTCCTTGCCGTTCACCCAGAAAGTAATGTCACTGGTCCAGTCATTTCGGTAGTTCGGAACCTCTGAACACAACTCCATGCTGAGTACTAATTCGATTGCCTCCTCGTCTGCCAGGTAATAATTCGGAATCCGATATTCCAGATACCCTTCCGCCAACCAGATAATCTGTGCATTGCTTCTCTCCGGACTATAGAAAATCCCCGGATTATCATCCACACCTATCATATTCTCCACAGACGCCATGCCACAGCTTGGCACTATCTTACAA
>CAKSAI010000125.1 GCA_934434905.1 uncultured Lachnospiraceae bacterium
TCCTCTTTCCTCTATATAATCAGCAAAATCACACACGCTATCAATCTCCTTTCCTGTCCCTGCATCCATTTTCATATCGTACTGGCTGGATAATATCTTTTTCTTATCGGCTGCCTTCATTTTATCGGAAAACAGAACACGAAGCATCTCTAACAATGACTTCTCATGTGTTTCTTCACTTCCAAGACATATCTGTATCACCTGAATAAGATCATAATTCTCCTTCGCCTCTAATTGCTTCGGATTTCCTACAAGAACTTTCTGTTCCATACTATAAGAAATAATACTGTTCGCCAGATATGACGGTACATTTATGCATACCCATATGGAATATACTTTCTTAATACCGCCATAATTCTTCCCTGTGAACTCCACCCCATACTGCGAGGATATCATACGGCATCCATAAAACACCCCACGCTTTGTCAATGGATAACCAGGAAAGTATTTTCTCTGTCCTTCCACATTCAGATACAGGAGTATATTTCCTTTCCGATTCGGCGTTCTCGCCCGAAACCGGACATCGTAAGTGAACGCTCCTTCTCCGGGAATGCTGTCCACTTCCTGTTCATTACGAACATATTCGGGGCTGTCACTTGATCCGGTTCCATATAAAACCGGAACACTCGCAATCTCTGGCTCCCCTACCAGACAAGCTTCAATCTCCTTCAAGGTACAGTCCTTGAATTCTTCCACTGTCTCCTTGAGAATCCGAACCAATACCTGGCGGTTCCCCAACAGTTTTCTGCAATAGGCATTATACTGTGCCTTCTGCTCCGCATTCTTCAAATCCTGCGATAACATTGTCTCCAAAACCTCTCCTCCTTCTTGCAGGAGGCTCTTCTAAAGACTCCTGCTCTTGTTTTTTGGGAATCAAAAGCACGATCTTTAAACAAATATCCGACAATTACGAAAATTATACTGCTTGCTATCCCGGCCATTCCTATGTTAGAATAACTATTAGAGAATATGTCGAGAATACCCTTTTGGGATACCTGTAAGTCCTGCGAATGGACAAACGATGGGGAAAGGAACGTGTTGAAGATGGCAAGGGTGTTTAATGTAAACGGTGCCTGCAGGCCGAACAAACATTATATGGTTGCTCTTGAACCGAGGCTTAAGGCCATTCGGGTGATGGTAGACGATGGAGCGTACTTTACCATTAATAAGGCCAGACAGTATGGAAAGACCACTACGCTACGTGCATTGGCAGAGTATCTTAAGAAGGATTATCTGGTTGTGAGCCTGGATTTTCAGCGGTTGGGTGCGCTCTCCTTCGAGAGCGAACAATCATTTGTGGCAGCGTTTTCGGAGGAATTGCTTTACACGGTGGAACGCTTTCCGGAAGGGGTAGAGGAGAGATTTCGCGCATTTGTGGAGGGGACAGCAAGAATCAATTCTCTCCAGGCATTGTTTAAAGTTGTGTATTTGTGGTGTGGAAAAGCGGAAAAACCGATTGTTTTACTGATTGACGAGGTGGACA
Organism: uncultured Lachnospiraceae bacterium; assembly: GCA_934434905.1. GTDB lineage: Bacteria > Bacillota > Clostridia > Lachnospirales > Lachnospiraceae > 14-2. The sequence goes on from CAKSAI010000125.1 coordinate 1,484, forward strand.
GTGCCACGAACAATCAGGTGTTTTTGGATTTCCTTGCGCAGCTTAGGGCGGCATATCTGGATAGCGATAGAACGCCGACCTTCCAGTCAGTGATCCTTGCCGGAGTGAACGATGTTCGTAACATTAAGAGGAAGATACGACCGGAGGAAGAACATAAAATAAATAGTCCGTGGAATATAGCTGCTAAGTTCCAGGTGGACATGAGCTTTTCTGTTGAAGAAATTGTAGGAATGCTGGAACAGTATGAGGCAGATTATCACACTGGAATGGATACCAAGGAAATTTCAAAAGTGATCTATGAGTATACCTCTGGGTATCCGTATCTTGTTTCTGATCTGTGTAAAATTATGGACGAAGAAATTGCCGGCAGTCCAGCCTTCCCAGACAAGAGCAGTGCTTGGACAAGGGATGGTTTTCAGGCGGCCTTAAAGATTCTGCTCAACGAGAAAAATGCATTGTTTGAGTCACTGACAGGTAAACTGCGGGATTACCCGGAACTTCGCCAGATACTTTATTTGTTGCTGTTTCAAGGGAATACGACCTTTTACAATTCGCTGAATCCGGTGATTGAGATCGCCGAGATGTACGGTTTTATAAAAAACGAAAACGGGATGGTAGTCGTTTCAAACCGCATATTTGAGATAGTGTTGTACAATCTGTTTCTTTCGGAAGAAGCGATCAATAATGGAATCTCTTTAGCTGCGTTTCAAGATAAGAACCAGTTTATTGTTGGTGGACATCTGGACATGGAGCTTGTGCTGAAAAAGTTTGTTCAGCATTTCGATGACATATATGGCGATCAGGATCAGAAATTCCGTGAGGAAGAAGGGCGTCGTTATTTTCTGCTGTATCTTCGGCCAATCATCAACGGAACCGGGAATTATTATATCGAATCCCGTACACGCAACATGGAACGGACGGATGTGATTGTGGATTACCGCGGAGAGCAGTTTGTCTGCGAACTTAAGATTTGGCGTGGCAATGCGTATAACGAGCGCGGCGAGGATCAATTATCGGATTACCTGGACTATTATCATTTGAAGAAGGGCTATATGCTCAGCTTTAATTTTAACAAAAAGAAAGAAGTAGGGATAAAGGAGATCGTTCTTGGCGATAAACTGCTCATCGAAGCAGTAGTGTGATCTCCGTGAAAGCAATATATTTGTTCTGCGCTGGAACGCTGAACTGAATCGTTTGACAATAAACAGCCAACAATAAACCCAGATATCAAAAATAAAGATAATTTGCCATCGGAATCTTGCTTTTTGCATACCGAAAATTTATAAGGTCCTTATAGAAAACTGGATTTTAAAATACTTGTATTGATTTTGAAATCTCTGTATCCGAATCGAAACAGAAGGACGAGACATACGCCATGCCAAAGAGAAAATGGAACCTGAATACCATTTATATATCCGAACGACTGCAGGAGTGCTTCCGCCCAATCTCCCGCTGCGCACTGACGACGGTGGTTGCACCCATGGGATATGGAAAGACTACGGCGGTGAACAGGTATCTCTCGGAACGAATGAAGGCGGAGAACGCAGCGGTCATTCGAATCAACATCTACTCAGATAATCTCACGATCTTCTGGAAGAGTGTCCAGGAGGCGTTTTCCCGCGCCGGTCTGGAATTCCTGCGCGACTATGCCTGCCCCTCTGACAGAGCAGGCGCAGGTCTGATGGCAGATGACCTCTGTCATGCACTGGCTGGACAGAAGCGCTATTATATTTTTATCGATGATCTGCATCTGCTGACGGACAATCGTGTTGTTGACTTTATCTGCATTCTCACCGGCAGATTGCCGGAAAACGTGCACCTGATTGCGGCGAGCAGGGATCGCTTCCTGCCGGGGAGCGAGGTTGTCCGGCTGGGTGGGAGAGTGTATCAGATTGGTGTGGAGCATCTGCGGCTGAACCACACGGAGCTTTCCGTCTATGCACATCGCTGCGGAGTCGATCTGAGTGATGAACAGATCGAAGCCCTTCTGCACTCCACCGAGGGCTGGTTTTCTGCGGTCTATCTGAACCTGTGCACATTCTCGGAATGCGGGGAACTGCCAGGCAGCAGCTCCGATATCTACGAGATGTTTTCTGCAGCCATGATCGATCCGTTGCCGGTGAAACGGCGGGAATTCATCGCGGTTATGGGTCTTGCTGATGAATTTACAGAGGAGATGGCACAGTTTATCACCGAAAATGAAAATACTGGCAATATGTTGAGCTTTATGACAGAGCATAATGCCTTTGTCAGTCGTCAACCTGACGGCGCGACATTTCGTTTTCACCATATGATGAAGGCATGCGCCGAGCGGGCATTTTCTGCACTGAAACCGGAGAAACAGTGTCTCTACCTGGAACGTTACGGGAAGTGGTATGAATCCCACGGACAGTTCCTGTATGCACTGGCGGCTTATGAGAGAGGCGAGAACTATGATGCAGCATTGCGCGTGATTCAAAACGATGCGGGAATTCTGTTGGCATCGTTGAAACCGGAGGATGTTCTGGAGCTTCTGGCGCAGTGCCCGCAGTACGTGCTGAAGGATCACCCGCTGGCACTTCTCGTACTGATGCGCAGAATGTTTACCTGGCGGCAGATCCCCAAGATGATGGAACTGAAATCCATTTTGATGGAGTCGATTCAGGAGCACCGGGAGATGTCTGAGGAGGAACGGGGCAATCTGCTTGGGGAGTGCGATCTCATCATGAGCTTTCTTATGTATAATGATATCTCGCAGATGAGCCGCCTGCATCGCAGTGCCTGTGCGCAGATGTCCCGCCCGGCCATCAGTATCCGCAATGAAGGAAGCTGGACCTTCGGTTCCCCATCGGTGCTGATGATGTTTCACCGGGAGCCGGGGCTGCTTTCCAGAGAACTCGCGGAAATAGACGAATGTATGCCGTATTACTATAAGGTCACGAATGGACATGGACAGGGTGCGGAATTGATCATGGATGCCGAGGCTGCATTTATGCAGGGGAGACTTGCGGATGTCCAGATCCTGTTGGAACGCGCCCATGCAGGGATCAGCGAAAACCGACAGGAAAACATGGCGCTTTGCTGCGACTTCCTTGCCCGCAGGCTTTCGCTTCTGATTGATATTGAGGAGCGCTACGACCTGGCGCAAAAACACAAAGAACTCATGGCGCAGCACGATATGATGTGGATCAATATTTTTAACAGCACATGCGCATATTATTACGCGCTGCTGGGACGGACGGAGCAGATTCCCGCCCTGTTCGGGGAGCACGTATTGTCCTCCGTCAATTTCCTCGCGCCCTGCAGACCTATGATGGAGATGATTGAAAATCAGGTTTATCTCGCGCAGGGAGCATATGCGAAGGTGATCGGACGAAGCGAGGGCCTGCTTGGCATGTGCGACAGGCATCACTATGCGCTTGTCGCGCTTCATATCCATATTCAGACCGCAGCCGCCTATGAGATGCTTGGCAAACGGCAGGAGGCGTGGACGCTGCTGGATCAGGCGATCCGGGATGCCATACCGGACGGCATTCTGATGCCCTTCGTCGAGAACTACCGCTATCTGAAGCAACTGCTGGTATGCCGCTCGGATGGCGAGGCAGATGGCTTCATAGACCGGACTGCCAGACCTGGCGAGGCAGATGGCTTCATAGGCCGGGTCACCGGGCTGGGCGAGGCGGATGACTTCATAGGCCGGATTGCCGGGCTGGGCGAGGCGGATGACTTCATAGGCCGGATTGTCGGGCTGGGTGAGGCATACGAGGCGCGCTGCGGGCTGCTGCGGGAAGAGGAATCCTGCCCGGCAGCATTAAAGGAACTGACGGTGCGGGAACGGGAGATCGTCAGGCTGATCGCAGAGCACCTGACTAACCGGGAGATTGCAAAGAAGCTATATCTCTCAGAGGGAACGGTAAAGCAATACATCAATCAGATCTATGCCAAGCTTCAGATTGTGGGGGACACACGGACGAAGCGAAAGCAGCTTCTGGAGCTGACCGGACACAACCCCTAACCTTTGGTTAATATTTATATTTTAAAATCCACGGTACACTGATGATGTACGGTGGATTTTTTTGACAATAGAAGGCTCGCGAAGTGTACTTTCTATTGCTACTTTAGGGAAAGGATGGAAAAATAATGAACAATTGGAAAAAAGGACTGGCACTGCTGCTGATTACTGCACTTGGTATGGGACTGACTGCCTGCGGCGGTTCGCAGGATTCGGATGACACGGCGGGAGAAGATTGGCGTACCTCAGGTGTGGTTTTCGACCATGGCACGATCACACGGAATGGCGAAGACGTAGAGGTCTGTGTCTGTGTCCATGAGGATGGAGCGACGTTCTATTATGATGATGCTACCCAGATCTATTATGACGAGGTGGAATATCCCATGACGATAGAGGATGCGCAGTCCGCGTATGGCGGTACATTTTTCGATGACCTCAACGACGACGGGCAGAGTGATGTGCGCATGGACTTTTATTTCGACGATGACTCGGAAGCTACGCTGGTGTGGTTCTGGGATTCCGAGGACGGATATGTATTTCAGCCGGAAGAATCCTCTGTTACAGTATCCGGAAGCGAAAATGAGCCGGATGTTGCCTATTTTTTGAGCAAGGGAATCGAAATTAATGCAGTTATGGATGCCGGAACATACCTGCTTGAAGACGGTGTAGCCAGTTACCACGCCCTCGGCGATGACTATACAGTCGGCGATGCCTACTGGGAAGTGACGAAGGTAGGCGACTACACCCATGACGGCATACGTGAGATCGAGTTTAATGCAATCTGCTATCTGCCGGAGTCTTCCATCCCGGACTTTACCACGGAGTATACCTCCTGGGTCAACGGGGAACTGTATGATTACTATACCGGCATGTGGTTTACGGCCGCAACAGCTTACCAGAACACCGGGCGGGCAGACAATCACTATCTGCACACCGTGGAGTGGAACGGCCAGAGCTATGATATCGAGTTCTTCTATTCCACAAACTGGGAGAGGACCGGCGATTGGAACAACGTACTGACTAAGAGCTACATTGTCTACATGCCCGAAGACTACGACGGCCTGATCTTTGCCGCTGAAGCCCAGGCAGATAACTACCGGGATACCGCGAAGCGCGCACAGCTTGAGAGTATCTGCCCCGAAGCAGAGCTTCTGAACTGTGACACCATCGACCCGTACAGCAGCCTTTACTTCAGCATTTGCGACTAAGTAGACAGGCTGAAAGCTGAGCTTGTAAGTGGAGAGGAGTGAGTGTATGCCCTTGTGGATAGCTGTTCTTATTCTTATATTGGCAGCGGCGGGGATTGTTGCTGCATCGATCTGCCTAAGACAAAAAAAGGCTGCGAGGATCATTCTTACAGTAATATGCGTGTTCATAATGATACTCAGTGTGATCTATATAGGCTTGACTGCGTTATTTCTTGACGCGGCACGGAACAAGCCACCGGTGGAAGTGTTACTTACTGTTTTTCAATAAGCTGCCGAAGAGCCTGTCAATAAGCACTGGTGCTCCAGATGTTGCACCTGTACTTATCGGCAGGCTCTTTCGGTTGTTCATTGGCAAACCATGGATAGTGTTATAGTTTCTCACAGGACAGCCCCCAATTGCTAGAATTTATTGTCCCCTAAATGCCTGCAGCGAAAATGTTTTCAAGAACTTTTTTTGCTCAATAATTTAAATTGTTTGGGCGTGCAATGCTCCCGTGCTTTGAACTTTTTTATGAAATAGTTGAAATCATTGAATCCGACTGACTCCGCTATAATGGGGAGTGGATTTTCGGTATGTAACATTAGTGATTTTGCTTTATCTAACCGTTTGTTGTTGATGTAAGATTTTACCGTCTGTTGCACGTTTTCCCGAAATAAAAGGTACAATTGTTGTTTTGAAAGATAAAAATTTTCCGACAGACTTTCTATGGTGATCGGTTTGTCCAAGTTTGTGTTGATAAACTCGTCGATGCAGGCAAAAAGTTCTGAATGGTTTGAACCGAGAATATTTTGTTCTTTGGAATATTGTAATATTACTTGCACAACGGAAATCAATGCGCGAATTTCTTTCTGTGCGTAAGACGCAGTCAACATCCATTGCTCTTTCAGATTGCTTAACGAGAGATTGTATTTATTACAAAATTCCCGAAAGAATTCTTCCGGAAACAGATTCGTTTCCAGCCGATATTGTCCTACAATGCAGTAGCCGTAAGTATATTTGTTGTCCAGAAGCGGAATGATCGTCTCTGTAAATCCTCCCGGACAGGTATAAGAATAAGGCTCTGTAATAGATGCATTTGCTTTTGCAAAATTGTCAGAAAGCAGGCAGGTTTTTAGCGAACAATCCCTGATCGTATTACATACGGGATTGGAGTAATCTTCGGAATAGATTATCGCCGCCATATTAATATCGTAAATCGTAATGGAGGTTTTCGTCAACGCTGCTATATTGTTCAGTTGTTCTTTTAATAAATCCAATTTGTAAAACATGCCATAATTATATAATTAAGCGAATGCTCTGTCAAGAAAAAAATCCTTTCGGGAAGAATTTGCTATTTTTTGAAACTTTTGTTACTTGATACGGCTTCTTTTTGTGGGATAATAACTGATGCCAAAGACAGGTGACATTTATAATTTCAAAATGATAAAATTAGAACAACTAATTAGAAAACCATGGTAGGAGAAAGTAAAAATGCAATTTAAGATTGTAGTGGGATTAGTTACTGTTATGCTAAGGAACATGGACATCCATCGACGCCGGGAGTCTGCGGGAGAGCCATATACAGGTGTTATAACGATTCCACCATTAAGTGCAGTCTGGGTAGAATAGCCATAAACGATCTCCCATAGTGTAGCATACAGTCCTTGGAGAGGGACTATAAACACTACTACTTTATAATACGAGGAGA
>CAKSAI010000126.1 GCA_934434905.1 uncultured Lachnospiraceae bacterium
GCTGTATATCCCGGCAAATCTGCCGACAGAATCATAAATGCGTATTTCCTGTACATCCTTCCTGTCCGTCTTAATAAGCAGTCCCTCCGCCGGGATACGGTTTCCGTTTTCCAGAGCCTTCTGAAATTCCGCCTTCACGAAAGCCTCCGGGAACCTCAGAAAGAGCTTGTCCACCGGAAGGATCAGGTTCTCTGCCCGGCCTTCCCGCACCGCTTCCTCCAGTTGCCCTAAGGTCACGCTGTCCTCCAGCTTAAAATCCGCCACCCGGATCCGTGTCAGATGCTCCATACATGCTCCGCAGCCAAGCTTCTCGCCAATATCGTGGCAAAGCGTGCGGATATAAGTGCCCTTGGAACAGCTTACCGTCATGGTGACTCTCGGAAGCTCTACCCGTTCGATGGCGATGTCATGGATCTTGACCCTTCTCGGCTGCCGCTCCACTTCTTTCCCGGCCCTGGCCAGATCACAAAGCTTCCTTCCGTTGACCTTCAATGCCGAATACATGGGCGGAATCTGGTCGTAATCCCCCGCAAAAGCAAGGATAGCTTCCCGCACCTCTGCTTCTGTGCAGTTTACTTCCTGCCGACTTAAAACCGTTCCGCTCGTGTCCTGGGTATCGGTAACCGTCCCCAGTAGCATATCACAGCGGTAGACCTTGTCCTTATCGGTAAGAAGCTCGCAGACCTTTGTTGCTTTTCCCAGGCATACCGGCAAAACTCCCACGGCTGCCGGGTCAAGTGTCCCGGTATGGCCGATCTTCTTCTGTCCCAGGATTCCGCGCATTTTTGCAACCACATCATGGGAGGTGAATCCTGCTTCCTTATAAATATTGATGATACCGTTTAACATAATTGTTTTTTCGCCTCTGCACAGATCTTCCCGATGATTTTCTCAGCCGTTCCTTCCATATCGGCGCCCGCCGCGCGGACATGGCCGCCGCCGCCAAAGGTCACAGCAATATCTGCCACGTTGACTTTGCCGTTGGAACGCATGCTTAGTTTAAACCTGCCGGGCTCCAGTTCGTAAAGGAACACGGCCAGTTCCACATCCTTGGTGACCCGTAGCTGGCTGACAATGCCGTCCAGGTGCTTGGGAAGCACCTCAAATTCCTCCATATCTGCCATAGTAACATAGCTTGCAATACACGTACCATCCAGATAGAGCTTGCTGTCCATCAGCGCCTTTCCCAGGATACGGTTCTGGTTGTAGGTCTTCGTGTAGAAGGTCTCATCTATGATCCTCGTAAAATCAATGCCTTTCTCCATCAGCTTTCCTGCAATGTTCATGGTCCTTGCTGAGGTGGAGCTGTACTGAAACACTCCGGTGTCATGAACAATCCCGGTATAGATACATTCCGCGATCTCTTTTGTAATCTTCTCCTCTTCCAGAAGGGTAAAGATCAGCTCTGATGTAGAGCTCACATCCGGGAATACATGATTCACATCTGCGAAACTGCCATTGCTGATATGATGATCGATACAGACCGTCATTTTCGCAGTCTTAAAATACTTGATGAATGCACCGGGACGCAGAGTATCGGAGCAGTCCTGGACAATGCACAGGTCATAGCAGATATCCGCATCCTGATTATTGCAGATTTGATCCGCTCCCTGTAAAAAACGAAAGATATTGGGAACAGGCTCCAGATATACCTGTGCCTGCACACCCGGAAACCAGGTGTTGATATAGTTCCAGGTAGCCAGGCAGGAGCCCACGCAGTCGCCGTCCGGGCGCACATGCCCCAGGATGGCGACGGTAGAAACATGTTCTAATAATGATGATAATTTTTCCATAAAATACCTCTTTCACATGCTCTGACAGATCCGGTGTCCGGCTCTTACTCGCCGTCGTCCGCTTCCGGCTCTCCGTTCTCATCCTTCCGGTTCACCTCATCGATCAGCTTCGACATGTTCACGCCATACTCGATGGACTGATCCAGAATAAAGCGGATCTGCGGAGTATTGCGCAGGTTGATACTTCTTGCCAGTTCCCGGCGGATGAAGCCCTCTGCACTCTTTAAGCCTGCAAGGGTATCCTTCTGGGACTGCTCATCACCCAGCACGCTGATATAAGCCTTGCAGCTCTTTAAGTCAGGAGCCACCTCCACCGCAACCACACTGGTCAGCGGGTTGATACGCGGATCCTTGATCTCTCCGCGTATGATGTTGCTCAGTTCCCGCATGACCTCGCCGTTGATCCTGGTGTTTTTAATACTGTTTTTTCTCATTTTTATAATCCGCCTTTCTGTCTATGACATACCAGCTATTATCTCGACACCTCGACCATTGTATATGCCTCTACGATATCCAGCTCCTGGAAGTCATTGAAGCCGTCAAACACAAGACCGCACTCATAACCGGCTCTCACTTCCTTCACATCATCCTTGAAGCGCTTTAAGGACGCCAGGCCGCCTTCAAACAACTGCTCGCCCTCCCGTGAGATACGAACCTTGCAGTTTCTCTGGAATACACCGTCCAGCACATAGGAGCCAGCGATGTTTCCGATGCCGGAAGCCTTGAATATCTGACGGATTTCGGCGTGTCCGAGGATCTTCTCCTCGTAGACCGGATCCAGCATGCCCTTCATGGCCGCCTCTACATCCTCGATCGCATTGTAGATGACCTTGTAGAGCCGCATATCCACACCTTCCCGCTCTGCGCTGGCCTTTGCCTGTACATCCGGCCGTACGTTGAAGCCGATGATGATCGCATTGGAGGCGGAAGCCAGACTGACATCGGACTCGTTGATAGCGCCCACGCCCGCATGGATGACCTTCACCACCACTTCCTCGTTGGACAGCTTTACCAGGCTCTGCTTCACTGCTTCCACGGAGCCCTGTACATCCGCCTTGACGATGATGTTGAGTTCCTTCACATTGCCAGACTGGATCTGTGTGAAGAGATCGTCCAGAGACATCTTGGCTTTGGTATCCTCCAACAGTTTTTCCCTTCCCTGTGAAATAAATGTATCCGCAAAGCTTTTTGCTTCTTTTTCTGTTTCTGTAGATACAAACACCTCGCCGGCATTTGGTACGTTATTGAGGCCGAGGATCTCCACCGGTGTGGAAGGACCAGCCTCCTTCACGCGTCTGCCCTTATCGTCGATCATGGCACGAACCTTTCCGTAGCAGCTTCCGGCCGCTATCGGCTGTCCGACCTTCAATGTACCCTTCTGTACAAGAACGGTAGCTACCGCACCGCGGCCCTTATCCAACTGAGCCTCGATAACAAGCCCTCTTGCATGACGTCTTGGATCGGCCTTCAGCTCACTGATCTCGGCTGTCAAAAGAATCATCTCCAGCAGAGTATCAATACCTTCATGTGTATGTGCAGAAACCGGTACGAAGATGGTGCTTCCGCCCCAATCCTCCGGAATCAGCTCGTATTCGGAAAGCTCCTGCTTCACCCGCTCTACATTGGCGCTTGGCTTATCGATCTTGTTGATGGCTACGATAATATCCACTCCTGCGGCCTTGGCATGGCTGATGGCTTCCACAGTCTGCGGCATAACGCCGTCGTCTGCCGCCACAACAAGGATCGCGATATCTGTAGCGTTAGCTCCGCGCATACGCATGGCCGTAAATGCCTCATGCCCCGGTGTATCCAGGAATGTGATCTTCTCGCCGTTGCAGGTAACCATATAGGCTCCGATATGCTGGGTGATACCGCCTGCCTCACGATCAATGACATGCGTGTCACGGATGGCATCCAGCAGCGAGGTTTTTCCGTGATCGACATGGCCCATCACGCATACTACCGGCGGACGCTTCACCATCTTGCTCTCGTCCTCTTCGTCCTCCTTCAAGAGTTCCTCGATAACGTCTACTTTCTCCTCCATCTCACAGATGCAGTTGAACTCCAGTGCGATCTCCTCTGCCTTCTCATAATCGATCTCCTGGTTCACTGTCACCATGATTCCCTGCAGGAAAAGCTTCTTCACAATGGCGGAGGCCTGAACTTTCATAGCATCTGCAAACTCCTTGATAGTCAGCTTCTCCGGCAGAATAATGGTCCGAATCTCATCTTCCTTCTTTTCCACCGGTGCCGGAACCTGCTGCATCTTCTTGTGCTTCCCGGTGCTCTTCTCCAGATTCACCAAACGCTCCTGCTTCTTCGGCCCCTTCGCCCTATCCTTCGTCTGCTTCTGGTTTACATTTCCACGGCGGCTGTCGCGAGATTCCTTCCTTGGCTCATCGGCAACGATAGGAGCATTCTGATTCATTTTGTTGATTTCCTGCTCGAACCGATTTCTCTGCTCCTTCGGTCGGCTGCCGCCGACTCTCTGACCGTTCTTATCCGCCGGAACACGTGTAGCACCCGGCCGATTATTCTGGAAATTGCGGCTGCCGTTTCTATCTCCCTCACTTCTGGGACCTCTGTCACTGCCGAAGCGATTCTGACCGCCTCTGTCCTGTCCTGCCGGACGATCGGAACGCACGGGGCGATCCTGACCTGCTGCACTTCCTGCACGATACGGACGTTCCGGGCGATCCTGGCCCGCCGCACTTCCGTTACGATACGGACGTTCCGGGCGATCCTGACCGGACGCACTTCCTGCACGGGACGGACGATCCTGACCGGATACGCTTCCGTTACGGTACGGACGTTCGCTGCGTTCCGGACGCTCTGGGCGATCCTGGCCGGAAACACTTCCGGCACGGGACCGACGATCTTGACCGGATGTACTTCCCGGACGCACGGGACGATCACCAGCCGGACGCTCTGGGCGCTCCGAGCGAGACGCTCTGTCCGAACTTACGGCCTTATCTGCCGCAGGCTTTCCTTCCCCGGCCTTCTTGACTATCGGCTTCTCCGGTGCCAACACTTTTCCGGTATATTCGGGTCTTGGAGTCTCCACAGGCTTCTGCGGAACCTCCTGCTTGGTGATGGTTGGTCTATCGACTCCCAGAATCTTATCAAATTTCGCCTTAACCGCCTCTGCACGCTCGGATGCGGACCGCTGTGGCTGCTGCGGCTCCTGCTGTCTCTGCTGCGCCATCCGCTGACTCTGACCCTGGGGTTTTTGTGTCGGTCTCTGCCCCTGCCCTTGTCCTTGCGGTCTCGCTCCATCCGGGCGGCCACTTCCCGGACGATGTCCTCTCTGCCTGCGGTCGCCGCCCATTTTGCTGTTCTGCGGATTGAATACTGCTGTAATGCTTGACTTCTTCTTGGGACGATCATCCGCCTTCACTTCCGGCTTTTTCTCCGGGCTGGCCGATGACACTGCATCTGTTTTACTCTCCGACTTACTTTCCAGCTTGACAGTTGCTTCGGCGTCCGTCTTGGCCTCCGACTTGACGGCTGCCCCGGCGTCCATCTTGCCTTCCGACTTGGTCGCCGTCTTGCTTTCCGACTTGGACGTTGTCTTGCTTTCTGACTTGGTCGCCGCCTTGTCTTCCGACTTTTTGGCCGATTTCGTCTCCGCTTTTTCAGCTGACTTTCCCTGTGCAGAGAAATGTGCCTTCACTATCCCGGCCACATCTTCCTCTACAGAGCTTGATGCTGATTTTACTTCTATATTTTTTTCGGTTAAAAATTGGATCACATCCTTTGACTGTACTTCCAATTCTTTTGCCAGTGCATGTATTCTGACTTTTGCCATACTTACTACCTCCATTATTCAGTTGTTCTGTCATTGATAAGTTTCGCTTCCAGAGATCTGGAAAATCCTTCGTCCATTACTGCCAATGAGGCCCGGTACTGCTTGCCGATGGCGTGCCCCAAATCCTCCTTCATGGCATATTCGTACATAGGCACCCGATAAAAGGAACACATATTTCGGAACATCTTTTTCGTGTTGTCTGATGCGTCCGATGCCACGATCACTAAAAATGCCTGGTGGGATTTCACTGCCTTTTCTGTTGAAAATTCTCCGCTGGCGATCCTCCCCGCCTTCGCGGCCAACCCCAGCAGCGACAGTATTCTATCTTGTCTCAACGATTCCCCATCTCCTTTGTCATGATATCCAGAAGTTCACTTGGTATGGCAGTCTTTAAGGAGCGTTCCAGCCCACGGTTTTTCGCTGCCAGCTTCAGGCATTCCGGATTCGGACAGATATATGCGCCCCGTCCGTTCTTCTTCCCGGTGGTGTCCAGCAGGATCTCATCCTCCGCTGTTTTGATGACGCGGAACATTTCCTTCTTCGGCTTCATCTCTCCACAGCCAACGCACTGGCGCACGGGAATCTTTTTATTCATTTTCATATCCTTCCTCATAATACTCGGACTCTTCGGAATATTCGGGATCCTCATAATACTCATCCTCATACTCGTCATCGTAGTCCTCATATTCATTCTCATAATCCAGAAGATCTCCCGCCTCCCTGGCCTGGGTCTCACTCTTAATGTCAATCTTAAATCCGGTAAGCCGGGCAGCCAGTCTTGCGTTCTGTCCCTCCTTGCCGATAGCTAGAGACAACTGATAATCGGGAACTACAACCTTGGCAGTCTTCTCCTCCGCATCTGCGATAACGGAGATTACCTTTGCCGGGCTTAATGCATTCTCGATGAGCATAGCGGGATTCTCATTCCAGCAGATGATATCAATCTTCTCACCACGCAGCTCGTCAACAATGGCATTGACTCTTGCACCGTTCATACCAACACAGGCACCCACCGGATCTACATCAGGATCGTTGCTCCACACGGCGATCTTGGTACGGTTGCCGGCCTCTCTGGCGATACTCTTGATCTCCACAATGCCCTCGCGCACTTCGGTCACTTCCGACTCAAACAGCCGCTTTACCAGCTCCGGATGGGTCCGGGAAACCAGAATCTTCGGTCCCTTGGTGGTAGACTTCACTTCCAATACATACACCTTGATACGCTCGTTTGGACGGAATACCTCCCCCCGCACCTGTTCGTTCTCGTTTAAAATAGCGTCTGCTTTGCCAAGGTTGATGCTGATGTTGCGCCCAAGATTCCGTTGCACGATACCGGTCACGACATCGCGCTCCTTACTGTAATACTGATCAAACAGTACCTTCCGCTCCTCTTCGCGGATCTTCTGCAGGATCACGTTCTTGGCGTTCTGGGTGGCGATACGGCCGAATTCCTTGGACTTCACCTCGATATTTACAACATCACCAAGCTCATACTTGGAATCGATCATCTTCGCGTTCGCCAGACTGATCTCCAGTGCGTTGTCAGTAACCTCTTCCACCACGGTTTTCTCCTGGTATACATGGTACTCACAGGTCTCATGATCCATATCCACCCGGATATTATCCGATTTGCCAAAGTGATTCTTGCATGCGGTGATCAGCGAATTCTCAATGGCCTCCAGCAGGGTTTCCTTGCTGACGTTCTTCTCCTTTTCCAATATATTTAACGCCTCTAATAACTCAGTGTTCATTTTCTTTATCCTCCTTCATTCTGATGGTTATTTTGTGCGATATTCTATCTAAAGTAACAGTGCCAGACGGATCAGTGCAATATCTTCCCTGGCAAAGACTAATTCCGTTCCATCCTCCGTCTCGATGGTTACCGTATCCGCGTCATACGCTTTTAGAATCCCGTAAAATTCCTTTTCCCGGTTGATGGCCCGGTATGTGCGGATCTCTAATTCCTTGCCCATGCTCCTGATATAATCCTTCTCTTTCTTCAGGGGCCGGCCAAGCCCAGGTGAGCTTACCTCAAAGATATAGGATTCCTCAATATAATCCTCAATATCCAGAATGTCGCTCATTCTGCGGCTCACCGCTTCACAGTCATCCACGGTAATCCCGCCTTCCTTATCAATGTAGGCGCGCAGATACATATTGCCGCCCTCCTTCACATACTCCACATCCACAAGCTCAAATCCAAGCTCTTCAAGGATGGGGAGCAGCAGCTCCTCTGTGCGCTGCTCGTACAGCTCTCGTTTTGTCATTGTCACACCTTTCTTTCTGCAGTATGGATACCCCCTACATAAAAGTGAGAGTGGACCGCTGCCCACTCTCATTCTCTAGCCTATCTTGTTGTCTACTACATGATACCACTAATTTTTACCATTTGCAAGCATTTTTTATTTTAACTATTACTCCATCCCCTGAATGACATCAATATCAAACAGAAGACTCTCCAATCCGTAAAGTTCATCCTCATTCGGCTCATACTCATTGTCGCTATTCAATTCCACGTGAACAGTGGTGCTGGCCTCATCCGCATAATCCGGATCCTCCAACGCTTCCTTCATGCAGTCCTTTAATATCGTGAATATGGTCTCATACATCTCATCTTCCGTGGGAGCTTCATTCTCGTCCATATTTAACCACTCCTCCGAAAGGGTGTTCAGCTTCT
>CAKSAI010000127.1 GCA_934434905.1 uncultured Lachnospiraceae bacterium
CTCACTATATGCGCTATCCAGGATAGAATTAATCTTCAGATTGTTCAAGCCGCTGAAGATACTTTCCTTTGCCACACGGAGAATACCGGTCAGGAATCCATAAGCAAGATGCGGGTTATCCTTCAACCCCCCAGAGAAGAAATTACGCATAAAATTCACAATATCCGAATAAAACCCACAGGTGTGTCCCTGCTGAATCGGCGTATCATATTCGTCAATAATGATAATGGCCTCTTTCTCATAATGCTTGTGCAGCAGCAACGAAAGAATCTGCATTGACATCTGATAGTCCACCTCGTCCGCTCTGCCGTCAGCAAGCTTCGAAAACTGTTCTTTCTCGTAAATGTTCAGTTTTGGACTGGACTCCAGTTCGATATGACGTTGAAATTCCAAAGAGATCAGTTTGCTGATTTTCCCAATCGTTTCCTTCCAGGATGCACACTTCACATCCTTGAAGCTAAAAAATATAACAGGATATTTGCCTTGATAAGCAGTGTACTCTTCGCCACACTTCCAGATCAATCTGTTTTGGAAGTAAACTGAGGTATCTGTATCCGTCTTTTCGAAGAAAACACGCAGCATATCCATGTTGAGGGTCTTTCCGAAGCGACGTGGACGGGTAAACAACGAAACCATCGGCTTGTTGTCAATAAAGTCACGAATCAAGAGCGTCTTATCCACATAGTAATAATCAGTGGATGCCAGCTTAAAATCGGAAATACCGACAGGAAGCGGCTTTTTCCTTTTCAGGAACCCCGACTTTCCCCCGCTTGTCTGCGTCAGCGCATCGGCTGGGACCATCCATGAATGTCCTTGCTTAACAGCGTTCGGAATCTCCCCGGATTTACACATCTGCTGAATTCTGCGGACAGTGATGCCAATTTGCGCAGCGATCTCCGCACAAGTCTTATATTCCATAGTACACCTCCACATACGTTTCTTTCGCTATTATACCCCAGAAAGCGAAATAAGTCAACATAGATTTCGTTATTTAATCATCTGTTTCGTTACGATTTCGTTTCGTCTGCAAAAAACATATATGTTTGCTACTATTGACAAAGCAAAACGTATTGTTTATAATAGTAAACATCGAGGTGAATCAAATGAAAAAAGCTGCATATAATATTTTACCAGATACGGAAGAAGTATTACAAACGCTGGGTGAACAAATAAAGCTTGCACGGCTACGCAGAAATTTGTCTGCCACTTTGGTTGCAGAGCGCGCCGGTATCAGCAGAGCTTCTCTTTGGAAGGTTGAGAGCGGAAACCCTTCGGTTGCGATGGGCATTTACGCCGCTGTTTTGCATGCGCTTAATAATATGGATAAAGACTTACTGCTTGTGGCAAAAGACGACGAACTGGGCAGAAAGCTTCAAGATTTGAGGTTGACTGCAGGTAAAAATTCTCAGCGAAGGGAGAAATAACAGATGAATAACAGTAAAACCATTTATGTTTTTGATGATTTCTCCGGTGACACCGCCACTTTAATGGGATGTCTTCATGTTGATATTATGAAAGGGAAGGAATCCTATTCCTTTGAATATGACAGCGAGTGGCTCAAAAATAATTCGGCAGCAGCTTCTATTGATCCCGACATATTGCCGTTCGGCGGACGGCAGTATCCGAAGCATTCTTCCATTTTCGGTTTGTTTGCCGATGCTTCTCCCGACCGTTGGGGCCGAATTCTTATGATGAAAAAAGAAAGAATTATCGCCGATAAAGAAAAACGAAAGCCAAAAAAACTTTTGGACAGTGATTTTCTTTTAGGCGTTTACGATGAAACACGAATGGGCGGTATTCGATTAAAGCTTGACCCGGACGGAGAATTTTTGTCGAATGATAAGGAAACAGCAACACCGCCGTGGGCAACTTTGCGCACACTTGAGGAAGCGTCAAGACAGTTTGAGAACGATGACGTTGTACTGAATGAAAGATGGCTGAATCAGTTGATAAGGCCCGGTTCGTCCCTTGGCGGTGCAAGACCGAAGGCAACGGTTGTCGACACAAAGGGGCAGTTATGGATTGCAAAATTTCCATCGAAGAATGACGAAAACAATACAGGTGCATGGGAAAAAGTTGCTTCTGATTTAGCAAAATTATGCGGATTGAATGTTCCTGAATCCCGCCTTGAAACTTTTTCAAAGCTCGGAAGCACCTTCCTTGTAAAACGCTTTGACCGCGAAAACGGAAGGCGGATTCACTTTGCTTCCGCAATGACATTGCTTGGAAAAACCGACGGTGCATCAGCCGCAGACGGAACAAGCTATCTCGATATTGCTTCTTTTATCAAATCGAACGGAAGCAACCCGAAAGCAGATTTGATTGAATTGTGGCAGCGAATTGTTTTCAATATGGCAGTTTCAAATACGGATGACCATCTGAGAAATCATGCCTTTATTTTAAAAAAAAGCGGATGGAAACTTTCGCCGCTGTACGATGTAAATCCCGTACCATACGGTGATGAATTATCTTTGAATGTCAGCGAGGATGACAGCCGAATTTCTTTTGAATTAGCGATAGAAAACGCTTACCGTTTCGGAATAGATAAGCACGAAGCCGAGCAAATGCTAGAATTCATACGGGAAACCGTAAAAGATAATTGGGAGCGTTTGGCCACAAAATACGGTATCGGCAGGGCAAAGATTGAAGATATGCGACCTGCATTCTCCGAATGCTATTGATAAAAATCATTTACACTCTCCGCAACCCTTTGGGATAATGATTCTTCACGATACCGCCGCTTTGTTTGCCCCAGCCAATGCTGTAGCTGTCCACGCTGATCAGATACCAGCCCTTCTCACCTTCCACATTCAATGTCTGTCCCTTCAGATACTGCATGATCTCCTCAGAGTCTGCCGCAAGATCAAGGGTATGCTTCACTTCATGAGGCATAAGTGCCAGAGCCAGGGCATGCGCAGGCTCAAAGCGATTCTTCTTTACCGTACCAAGGTGAAGGCCGGGGCGCAGCACTCGCATTTTGTTCAAGGAGGGCAGCTCTTCCGGTGCCAGGTAGAGCTGATCGCCGAATCGAATGAGCATACCATTAAGCGCAGTGTCAAGATTCTCCTGCCGGAACCTCAGATATTCCGGGCAATCCTTCTCTCTGATTCCCTTTTCCAAGGGGATCCGGCTGTGTCCTGCGCCGTTTCCCGCGTTGGATACCTGCCCTTCCCTGTATGCTTTCCCTGGCTGGCATGACGTCCTATCGACAGTGTCCTCTCCGGCCTTGTGAAGTACCGCTATGAAATGTCCCTCTCCTTTCAGGAGGTGCGGCCACAGGCGGATGGTATGCTCCAAATTGGAATGTCGCTCCCCATCCGTATCGCGTCCTGTTCTATCATGTGGTAACCTGTCCTCGGATTGTCCACTCCACTCCGGCACTCCCGGTGCCATACCGGGGAAGCGCTCCACCAACACGATTTCAAATTCCGGGTGCCGCTTTAAGAATCGTGCGATGCTTCCTTCATCCTCCTGCGGCGCAAAGGTGCAGGTAGAATACACCAGCCTGCCGCCGGGGGCCAGCATAGCCGCCGCATAATCCAGAATCTCATCCTGCCGATCTGCGCAGAGCTGCACATTCTGCGGACTCCATTCCTCACAGGCTTCCTCATTCTTGCGAAACATCCCTTCCCCGGAACAGGGTGCATCCACCAGGATCCGATGAAAATATTCCGGGAATGCCTGCGCCAGCCGTCCCGGTGTCTCATTGGTCACCATGGCATTTCGGATTCCCATACGCTCCACATTTTCCGAGAGGATCTTCGCCCGGGCAGGATGTATCTCGTTGCATATGAGAAGTCCCTGCCCCTGCATGGCCGCCGCAATCTGAGTACTCTTTCCACCGGGAGCTGCACACAGATCCAGGGTCCGTTCACCGGGCTGTGGCTCAAGATACACTACCGGTGCCATAGCACTGGCCTCCTGGATATAATAAACGCCTGCATCATGATAAGGATGACGGCCCGGCCTGTCATCCTTATCATAATAAAATCCATTTGGCTCCCATGCCACCGGCGTAAGTGAAAACTGCGCCTGCCGCAGGAATGTCTCTCTGTCACCCTTCAACGTATTCACCCGCAGCGAGTGATACGCCTCCCTGTCATAGCTTTGCAGAAACTTTGGGTAGTCCTCTCCAAGCATCTGCTGCATTCGCTCCGTAAATCTCTCCGGTAGCATATTTTATCTCCTAATCCGTACACGTTCTTCTTATTCTTAAGCAAGATTTCATGCATGAAAGCCCACGGATTGCTCTGTGGCTTTCATAATAATGAAAATATATCCTTAATCTCTTCCACCGGGATCTTCGTATACTCGGACAATTCCCGCAAAGACGGCTTTTCCCCTTTTTCCTTCGTCAGGTACTCCTGGGCCTGGTGAACCAGCGCCACTTTTCCTATGATAGTCTCATTCTCCTGGTCTTCACCGCATTCTTCGCCAAGGTACTGCTCCATGGATTCCCGGACGGCACCCCTTAACAGCTCCGGCACATCCGCCACAGTGACCTGTTTTCTTGTGCCATCGCTTTCCTGCCCCTTGGACAGCACATTCAACCCCAGAAGCAGGCCAATATTACCTTCCTGCACCAGATCGTCCAGAAGTACGCCTCTGCCCTTGTATTCCTCCGCGATGGCAACCACGCGCTTCAGCCACTGGTGGGAAATATCCTCAATCGCAGCGACATCCCCGGAAAGTAAACGCCGATATAGCTCCTTTTCCTCGGAATCCGCAAGCTGCTTAAGCCCCTCGACCTCGTCAAGATACATCTGAAAATGCGGCGTGCTGTGCCGGGCGGTCTTTGTATCCGAAGCCGCTGCTTTCTCCTCCGGCAGCATCAGAAATTGATAGACCATCTCCTGCTGCTCCTCGCTTAATTCCATATCTTTAAAATAAGACAGCGCCGTCTCCCGGTCCATAGGCTCCGTAGCTGTCTTCGCGATTTCCTGCACAAGGTGCAGAGTTTCCATAAATGTATTCTGATCTAACATATACGCTCCCTTATCGTTCCTCCGCCCACAACCATATCGCCCTGATAAAACACCACAGCCTGTCCCGGCGTAATGGCACGGACGGGTTCGTCGAAGCGGCACTCCACCAGATCCTCGCCAAGTCTTCGAAGGGTACAGGGCGCTCCCTTATGATTATAGCGGATCTTGGCTGTCACCCGCAGGCCGCCATTCGCATCCTCTTCAGCACATCTTCCGGGTGCCATAGCGATACCCTCCAGGCTCTCCGCAGTCATAAAGTTCAAATGATCCGCAGTCAGCACCGTCCCAAACACATCCTCATACTCTCCGATCACTACCTCGTTGGTATCCGGCCGGATCTGGGTAACAAACACCGGATGTCCCATCGCGAGATTCAGTCCCTTCCTCTGGCCGATGGTATAATGGGTGATTCCCTTGTGTCTTCCCAGAACGGTACCGTCCGCCGTCACGAAGTTTCCCTCAGGGGGAACCTCCCCGGTCACTTCCCGGTCAATAAAGCCTGCATAATCCTTGTCCGGGATAAAACAAATCTCCTGGCTGTCCGGCTTGCCTGCCGTGCGAAGACCGATCTTCTTTGCTATGGCACGAATCTCCTCCTTGGTATATTCTCCCACCGGCATCAGGGTGTGGGCCAACTGAAACTGTGTGAGATTATACAGCGCGTAGGTCTGATCCTTTGCATCCGTGGCCGACTTTCTTAAGGCATATCTGCCATTTGGAAGCTGTACGACCCTGGCATAGTGGCCGGTAGCGATATAATCTGCCCCGATGTCCATGCTGCGCTTAAGGAGAGACTCCCACTTCACATAGCGGTTACAGGCAATGCAGGGGTTAGGCGTTCTGCCCTTAAGATACTCCTCCACGAAGTAGTCCATGACATGTTCCCGGAATTCCTTCTTAAAATTCATGACATAGTAAGGAATGTCCAGGGCAGCAGCTACCCGGCGGGCATCGTCCACGGCACTTAATCCGCAGCATCCGCCGTTCTCTTCCTGTACCGTCTCCTCTTCGTCCTGCCAGATCTGCATGGTCACTCCAATGACGTCATACCCCTGTTCCTTCAGAAGATATGCCGCCACGGAGGAATCCACACCGCCGGACATGCCGACTACTACTTTCTTTTTTATCATAATAATGCCTCTCGGACGTTCTTGTTTAATACTCCTCTTCCTCTTCGCCTTCGCTGATGTCGGACTTCGGCTTCTTCAATCCTTCGATCTTGATGCCGTTCTTCTCCGCGTAATCCCAGAGTGCCGCATGAATCGCCTCCTCGGCCAGCAGGGAACAATGTATTTTCACAGGGGGAAGTCCGTCCAGAGCCTCCATCACTGCCTTGTTGGTGACCTCCAGAGCCTCCTGTATGGTCTTGCCCTTCACCAGCTCCGTAGCCATGCTGCTGGTAGCTACCGCAGCGCCGCAGCCGAAGGTCTTAAACTTCACATCCCGGATAATTCCGTTGTCGTCAATATCCAGAAACATACGCATGATGTCGCCGCACTTTGCATTTCCGACCGTTCCGACACCACTGGCATTCTCGATCTCGCCCATATTCCTGGGATTTTTAAAATGGTCCATCACTTTTTCACTATACATGATCAATTCCTCCTGAATCTCATTCTCCGCATTATTGATGCTTCTTCACATAATCCGCGTACAGTGGAGACATCTCCCGCAGCTGTGCGACAATTCTCTTAATTGACTCTATCGTAAAATCAATATCTTCCCTGGTAGTGTCTGCTCCCAGCGTCAGCCGCAGGGAACCATGTGCGATCTCATGCGGCAGTCCGATGGCTAAAAGCACATGGGATGGATCCAGTGATCCCGAAGTACAGGCCGATCCCGAGGAACCGCAGATGCCATCCATATCCAGCATGATCAGCAGGGATTCTCCCTCGATGAACTGGAAACAGAAGCTGACGTTGTTGGGCAGGCGGTTGGTTCTGGAACCGTTCACTCTGGTAAATGGAACCTCCTTAAGAACCCTTGTCATCATATAATCCCGAAGCTCCCGCTCCTTGTCTGTCCGCTCCTTCATGGATGCCAATGCCAGCTCGGTAGCCTTGCCCAGCCCCACGATGCCCGGCACATTCTCTGTCCCGGCCCGGCGCTTGCGCTCCTGTGCTCCGCCATGGATGAAGGAACGTATCTTCACACCCTTGCGGATATACAGGAATCCGATACCCTTGGGACCGTTCAGCTTGTGACCGCTGGCAGAAAGCATGTCGATGTGCATCTCATCCACGTTGATGGGAACCTGCCCGAAGGCCTGTACCGCGTCTGTGTGGAACAAAATGCCATGCTCCTTCGCGATCCTTCCCACCTCGGCGATGGGCTCAATGGTACCGATCTCATTGTTGGCAAACATGATAGAGATCAGGATCGTGGTAGGACGGATGGCCGCCTTCAGTTGATCCAGCTTGATCACGCCGTTCTCGTCCACATCCAGATATGTCACCTCGAAGCCGTTCTTCTCCAGATACTCGCAGGTATGCAGGATGGCATGATGCTCGATCTTGGATGTAATGATGTGATTCCCCTTATCCCTATAAGCCTCGGCAGTCGCCTTCAGCGCCCAGTTATCGGACTCGCTTCCGCCTGCGGTAAAATAAATCTCGTTCTCTTCTGCGCCCAACGCTCCTGCGATGGTCTCCCTGGCCTTGGAGATCGCTTCCTTGCTCTTAGCTCCAAGATCGTACACCGTGGAGGCATTGCCGTAATACTCCGTAAAATACGGCAGCATGGCATCCACCACTTCCGGCGCTGTCCTGGTTGTCGCTGCATTGTCAAGATAGATTATTTTCTTCATTTTCCTTCACCTCTATGCTTTTATTCCTGTTTTTACTTTCCTTTACCAGCTCACCGATGAAAATGCTGTCAACGGTGTTGTTGATGCTGTCGTTGATCCGCTTCCAGACGATCTTGCTGACGCAGGTTCCCGAACCTGCACAGTGTGCATCCTTGCCGGGATCGATGGCCGCGCACTCCACCGGATTCAGCTCGCCCTCCAGAGCCCTGAGCACATCCCCAACGGATATCTCATCCGCCGGACGGGCCAGCCGGTAGCCGCCGTTGACTCCCCGGACACTCTCGACAAGCTCTGCCTTCTTAAGCTTCGCCATCAGCTGTTCCAGATAGTTCGGAGAGATATCCTGACGCGCTGCGATACTGGTCAGGGAAACCGGCTCCTCTTCACCCCAGACAGCCAGGTCGATAAAGGCTCTCAGGCCATATTTTCCTTTCGTTGACAGTTTCATAATTACCTCACCTTTAAATCCCTAGTAT
>CAKSAI010000128.1 GCA_934434905.1 uncultured Lachnospiraceae bacterium
GTCCAGAACCGCCTGCTCCAGATTCAGTTCCGCAAGACAGGCAGCAGCCTCCGCCCTGGTAAGATGAGGGCAGACCAGCTTCAGATTCTTATATACCGTCATATGCGGGAACAGCCGATCCTCCTGAAACAGAATTGCAATGCGCGTGTCACCGTTTATTCCATCAATCTGCCCGCTCTGTGGCGTCAAGAAGCCGCCAAGCAGGCGTAGCAGCGTGGTCTTTCCGCCACCGGATTCACCAAGCAATACCACCGGCTGTTCTTCCGTAAGTTCCAGGCTTACGTGTGAAAGCACCGGCTTCTCTGTGCCAGGCTCCCGGCTGGCGGAAGACTGCTCCGGCTTTCCTGCATTGAACTTCCGGTTAACAGAATACTCCTCAGATTCATATAAAAATGATACATCCGTCATCGTTATCTTCATGCGCCAGCCCCCCATCTTGCTGCAGCCTTAAGAAGCAGCCAGGTAAAGATCCGCTCGATCACCACCGAAAGCACCACAATCACCACCGTCCAGGCAAAGAGATCTGTAGTCTCCAGATAGATCTTGGCATTATATAGCTGGGTTCCAATGGTATCTCTTGGAATCGCGATCACCTCACCCGCGATTCCTGCCTTCCAGGCAAAACCCATGGCGACCCGGCACACGGACAGGAAATACGGCAGCACCGCGGGCAGGTACACTGCATGGGCAGTCTTAAGCCTTCCCAGGCGATACGATCTCGCCGCCTCTAACAGCAGCGGGTCGGCACTCTTCAATCCCTGGTGCACATTTTGATGAACCATAGGCAGCACCATAAGAAATGAGATAAACGTACTCAGATTCTTTCCGCTGATCCAGATCAGAGCCAAGATCACAAAGGAAGCTACCGGCGTTGCTTTGATGATACTCATAGGAAGCTTTATCACCTGGTACGCCGTCTTGCACCCGGCGGTGATAATACCAAGGAGCGTCCCCAGCAGCACGCCCAGCAGAAACCCTGCCATGATCCGGCAGAAGGAGGTCCCGATGATCCGCCAGAAGCCAGTTGTTGCCGCCAGTTCAAAAACACGCCGAAACACGGCAAAAGGAGAGGCCAGCAAAAGGTCTCTCCCTACAATTCGGTACGCAAGCTGCCAGACGGCCAGCCAGAATAACAGCACAGCCGTCCATACAGCAGCTTTCTTCCATCTTAAGCTTGATTTCATGTCCGGTTTTTTTCGTTCATATCGTTCCATTTTACTTCCCGTCCATCAGCTATTATTCACCTTGTGAATCGTATCGCTTATTTCGCATTATAATCGCTTATTTCGCATTATAGTAGAATGCATCGTCCGGCAGGGTGCCGCCCACTGAGGACGGATCCGCATCATACATCACCTGTAAGAATCCGCCTGCAATCGTCTTCATCTCGTCTCCGGCCTTAAATACAATGTTGCACTCCGGGATGGCCTTCGCCGCCACTGCCTTCTTCGGGATAATTCCAAAATCCTCCGCATACTGAGCGGCTGTCTCCAGGGTATCTGCGCCGTTTGTGAACTCCACAGAAGCTTCATAGGCTTCCATGAAACGCTTAAGCGCTTCCGGATGCTCCTCCGCAAACTTCTTCTGAACCACGATACAGCCCATGGTCAGCGTGCTGCCCTCGCCTACCTTGTTCCATTCCTCGGTGACATTCAATGCTACCCGCACGTTCTCGTTCTGCAGCTTCAGGCTGGTTACAAAAGGCTGCGGCAGAAGAGCGATGCTTGCTTCTCCGTTTGCCATAAGTGCTGCCACCTCGGTAGCCTCCGACTTATATTCCACTGTTACGTCCTTCTCAGGATCCAGTCCGTTCTTCGTAAGCAGATACTTCAACGCATATTCCGGCGTAGAGCCTTTGCCAAGGCTGTAGATGGTCTTTCCTGCCAGATCTGAGATGCTGTTTACACTGTCACCGGTCTCCACAACGTACAATACACCCAGCGTATTCAAGGCTGCCAACTGCACCGCACTCTGCGTCTTGTTATAAAGGATTGCCGCTACATTCGTGGGAACCGCAGCGATATCGAACTGTCCCTGGATAATGCTTCCCAGGATCTCATCCGCAGAGCCAGCCAGGGTGAACTCATAGTTATCCGGTGTATTTTTCTCCTCGGAATCATGTATCATCTTCAGCATTCCAAGTGCCGTGGGGCCTTTCAGTGCTGCGATCTTGACATCCTCTTTCTCTGTCACTTCGGGCGTCTTGTCCGCATCGCCCTTCTTGTTATCGTCCTCCACAGAGGGCTCATTCTGCCCGCCGGATTCCTGCGCTTTCTTGCCGCAGGCCGCCAGTGATACCATCATTGCCGCTAATAACAGCCAGGTTACAATTTTTTTCATTTTCATAATGTCCTCCAGTCTTCTTGGATCATGATCCTTGCGCCATCCTTAACAATCCGTCCGTCTGCCTCCAGTTGTGTCAGACTCCGGTACAGTGTGGCTCTTCCGATGGATAGTTCCCGCGCCAAACGTGCGAGACCGCCTTCCACCATCACTACGCCTTCCGCGTCCCCATGTGCCGTCAGCCACCGCCACACGGCGTCCTCCGCCGAGTTCGTGGTAAAGCTGTCAATTTTCCGATTCAGGAACTGGATCCGCCCGGACAGGAAGGCGATATAGGAAAGCGCCATATCCGGGTACGCGCGAAACAGCCGCGCCAATTCTTCATCGGAGAGAAATACAGCCTTTGTGGTCTTGCGGGCCACAATGTTGGTGACATACTCCTTGGCCGGAGCAAACAGGGCTGCAGCGCCAAAGCAGCTACCGGGCCGAAGCAGGTTCAGCAATGTGTTGCTTTCCTTCAGCACAGCCGCCTCACCCTCCAGGATGATTCCCAGAGACCGACGAAATTCGTGCTGTGTGTAGATGGACTCGCCTCTCCCAAAGCTCTGGACAGCCAAAGTCTGAAAAACAGACTTCCGCTCCGGTTCTGTGAGCGATTGGAAAAGGAAGCAGTCATTGAGCACTGCCTGCTGGGCTTTCGTAAGGTTCATAATTCCTCCATGTGTCTCATTTGGTACACTTTCAATGCTATTATAAGGCTGAAGGGTGGGTTTGTCAATAATTTTATATAATTCACATCACTTCCCTCTACGGATGGAATATTTCTCTCGCGAACTGGAGGCAACGCTCCGATGAACTAATCCCCAACTTCGACTAAGACGTTCGGGGTATGGCCCTCACGCCTAAGTCTCCGTAAGGGCTGGATTTCTTCTCCGCTAAGAGCGCCTCTGCTAAAAGGTTCGCTTAGAGAAATACTCCATCCGTAGAGGTTACTGTACTGTAAGCTTATATGCTTCCCACTGTCGCAATGTCTACCAGCGACAGCTCCCCGCCTGCGTTCTCCAGGCTGGTAGCCAGCGCTCCCGCCGTATCCATGGCTGTCAGACAATAAACGCCTGTCTCGATGGCATTCCGCCGGATCAGGAAACCATCCCTGGACTTATCCCGTCCCTGCGTAGGCGTATCGATGACAAGGTCGATCTTGTGTCCCAGGATCAGGTCCATCACGTTCGGGGACTCCTGGGTGATCTTGTTCACCCGCAGCGCCTTCACCCCATGTTCATTGAGGTATTTGGCCGTACTTCTGGTGGCATAGATCTTGTAACCCAATGCTTCAAAGCGTTTTGCAACCTCCGCTGCCTCCGGCTTGTCTGCGTCCTTCACCGTAATAATCATCTGCTTGTGCTTTGGCAGATTGATCCCGGCTCCCAGAAACGCCTTGTACAGTGCCTCGTTGAATGTTTTGGCAATTCCAAGGCATTCCCCGGTAGACTTCATCTCCGGTCCAAGGCTGATTTCCGCACCCCGGAGCTTCTCAAAGGAGAACACCGGCATCTTGATGGCAATATATTCGGAAGCAGGTGCAAGTCCCGTGGGACAGCCCATGCCCTTTAATGTATTTCCAATGATTACCTTGGTAGCCAGATCCACAATGGGAATTCCTGTTACCTTGCTGATATACGGCACGGTACGGGAAGATCTTGGATTTACCTCGATCACATATACTTCCTCGCCCATGGCAATAAACTGGATATTGATTAGCCCGATCACATGCAGCGCCTGCGCCAGCCGCTTCGTATATTCCACGATCGTCTCTTTCACCTTCTCACTGATAGTGAAGGCCGGGTAGACTGAGATACTGTCGCCGGAATGAACACCGGTACGCTCGATATGCTCCATGATACCGGGGATGAGGATGTCCGTGCCGTCGCAGACTGCGTCTACCTCGATCTCCTTGCCCTGCAGATACTTGTCCACCAGGATTGGGTGATCCTGTGCGATCCGGTTGATGATCTCCATGAATTCCTCGATCTCCTGATCGGAATAGGCGATCTGCATGCCCTGACCGCCCAGCACGTAGGAAGGACGCACCAGCACCGGATAGCCCAGGCGGTTTGCCACCTCTTTGGCCTCTGCCGCGGTAAACACGGTTCCTCCTGCTGCTCTCGGGATTCCCGTCTGCTCCAGAATCTTATCAAAAAGCTCCCGATCCTCGGCTGCGTCCACATCCTCTGCCTTGGTTCCCCAGATTGGAACACCCATCTTCATCAGGCTCTCCGTCAGCTTGATGGCCGTCTGTCCGCCAAACTGTACCACCGCTCCATCGGGCTTCTCGATGTCCACGATATTGCGGACATCCTCCGGGGTCAGCGGCTCGAAATACAGCTTGTCCGCGATATCGAAGTCCGTGGATACCGTCTCCGGGTTGTTGTTGACGATAACCGTCTCATAGCCCTCCTTCGAAAATGCCCAGGTGCAGTGTACGGAACAATAGTCAAACTCAATGCCCTGACCGATACGGATGGGGCCGGAGCCAAGCACCAGCACCTTCTTCCGGTCATGAGTCTTCGTCGCTTCGTTCTCGCCCCCATATACGGAATAATAGTAAGGCGTAGAAGCCTCAAATTCAGCCGCGCAGGTGTCCACCATCTTGAAGGCCGCCACAATGCCGTTCTCATAACGCATACTGCGGACAACCTCCTCCGGCTTCCCGGTGAGGTGTGCGATGACCTGATCCGGGAACTCGATGCGCTTGGCCTCCCGCAGTAATTCTACGGTAAGAGGCTCACTGCGGAGACGCTTCTCCATCTCCACCAAAATAGCGATCTTATCAATAAACCACAGGTCGATCTGTGTGACCTCATGGATGGTCTCATAGGCCAGTCCTCGGCGCACCGCTTCCGCAATGACAAAGATCCTGCGGTCATCCACGATCCGAAGACGTGCGATCAGCTCCTCATAGGAAAGGCTCATGTACTCCTCCGTCACCAGACTGTCCACATGCTGTTCCAGGGAACGGAGCGCCTTCATCAACGCTCCTTCGAAATTATTGCAGATGCTCATGACCTCACCGGTGGCCTTCATCTGGGTGGTGAGTGTCCGCTGAGCTGTGATGAACTTGTCAAAGGGCAGGCGCGGGATCTTAACCACGCAGTAATCCAGCATGGGTTCGAAGCTGGCGTAGGTTTTACCGGTAATCGCATTCTTGATCTCATCTAAGGTATAGCCCAGAGCGATCTTGGCCGCCACCTTGGCGATGGGGTAGCCGGTGGCTTTGCTTGCCAGGGCCGAGGAACGGCTGACACGGGGATTTACCTCGATGACGCAGTATTCAAAGCTCTCCGGATGAAGGGCATACTGTACGTTACAGCCTCCGGTGATATTCAGCTCACTGATAATATTAAGCGCGGAGGTCCGAAGCATCTGATATTCCTTGTCTCCCAAGGTCTGGGAAGGAGCCACCACGATACTGTCTCCCGTATGCACACCTACCGGGTCAATGTTTTCCATGTTGCAGACCGTGATGCAGTTGCCTGCAGCATCCCGCATAACCTCGTACTCGATCTCCTTCCAGCCGGCGATGCAGCGCTCCACCAGCACCTCGCCCACACGGCTGAGCCGCAGTCCGTTGGTGAGGATATCAATGAGCTCTGTCTCGTTTTTCGCGATACCGCCGCCGCTGCCGCCCAGGGTATAGGCCGGCCGAAGCACTACCGGATAACCGATGGTATTGGTGAAGGCGATTCCGTCCTCCACGTTGTGAACCACCTGGGAGGGGGCACAGGGCTCCCCGATCTTCTCCATGGTATCCTTAAAGGCCTGACGGTCCTCAGCCTTGAAAATAGTCTCCGCTGTGGTTCCGATGAGCTTCACTCCGTTGGCAGCGAGGAAGCCGGATTCGGAGAGCTCCATCCCCAGATTCAGCCCGGCCTGTCCACCCAGCGTCGGCAGCACACTGTCCGGCTTTTCCTTTAAAATGATCTGCTCTAAGACCTTGGCCGTCAAGGGTTCGATATAGACCTTGTCGGCAATATCCTTATCCGTCATGATGGTGGCCGGGTTGGAGTTCACCAGCACCACCTCAATGCCTTCCTCCTTCAGGGAACGGCAGGCCTGGGTTCCCGCGTAATCGAATTCTGCTGCCTGGCCGATGACGATGGGGCCGGAGCCGATGACTAATACTTTCTTGATCTCTGGATTCTTTGGCATTACTGATTCCCTCCCATCATCTTGATAAACCGATCAAACAGATACCCGCTGTCACGCGGTCCCGGACAAGCCTCCGGGTGAAATTGTACCGTAAAAATATTTTTTCCAACATAACGCAATCCCTCGTTGGTACCGTCGTTGACATTCACAAAGGCAGGTACTGCAATGGCCGGATCCAGCTTGTCCGTATCCACCACATAGCCATGATTCTGGGAGGAGATGTACACCCGCCCGGTTTCCAGATCCTTCACAGGATGATTGCCGCCCCGGTGTCCGTACTTCATCTTATGCGTATCCGCTCCGGTAGCCAGCGCCATCAACTGATGTCCCAGGCAGATTGCGAAGATCGGCACATCGCTGTCATAAAGCTTCTTCATTTCCCTGATGATATCCACACATTCCTTGGGATCCCCCGGTCCATTGGACAGCATGATCCCGTCGGGGCAAGTGGCAAGTACCTCTTCGGCCGGAGTTTTCGCCGGGTAGATCGTCACCTCACAGCCCCGCTCCTGCAAGGACCTGGCAATGTTGTTCTTGGCGCCAAAGTCGTAGAGCGCCACACGCTTGCCTCTGCCGGGAAGCGTCTTTTTATCAGAGCATGTCACCTTGGACACCACATCGCCTGTGGTATAGGCCTTAAGCTTCGGAAGTATCTCTTCCAGACAATAATCCTCATTGGTAGTGATCATACCGTTCATGGTTCCTTTTTCCCGGAGGATCTTAGTCAGGGCTCTGGTATCGATCCCTGCGACCCCCGGTATGTCATATTTCACAAGGAAGTCCTGAATGGTTCCCTGGCTGCGGAAGTTACTGGGCATGCGGGACAGCTCTCTTACAATGTAGCCGTCCGGCCATGGGCGCTCCGATTCCATATCGGGCGTAATCCCGTAATTTCCAATCAATGGGTAAGTCATGACAACTGCCTGTCCGGCATAAGAAGGGTCGGTCAGGACTTCAAGATATCCTGTCATCGACGTGTTGAAAACAATTTCGCTGATGACCTCCCGCGTGGAGCCTATGCTGGTTCCCGTGAATACAGTGCCATCTTCGAGAATGAGAAAAGCTTTCATATTTTCCAGATCCTTTCTGCGTATAGGCAAAAAAAAAGAGTAACTCTTTTTAGACGCTCTGCTTCCTATCAGATTGTAAAGAGTTTACCATATTGCGCGAGGGTTTTCAACTGTTTTTGAAAATAAAGTGTTACAATTCACATTTTGGAAGGAACGGTTCCGTTCGGTAATCCACGAATTTTCAGCGCAAGCTCCCTACTCTAAAATGAAGGTTTGCTCCCTATAAAATATTGACTCTTTCGTAGCTATCGTATATACTATATTTATCTTTACGGCACAAGATGGCATTTAGTGCCGCAAAAATAAAACAGTGGGAGGTTGAGTATGATTGAACCACAATATCTTACTGGATTGAATGGTAAAGAGCAATTTTCAAGAAAAGAATTACTTGAATCATTTCGATTGGGCGGTTATTCGTTGAGTGATGCTTCCTTTTTCAAAAGGGTAGAAGAATTCGTTCGTCAAGGAGAGCTTGTAAGGGTCGGCAGAAACGTATACCGTATCCCCGCAGGCAAAGTCACTGCTTACGAGCATACCTATTCTGAGCTTGCGGAAGAGATTGCAAACAAGATGTCTGCACAGTATCCCTATCTTTCTTATTCCATTTTTGAATTGGTTCAGCTAAATGATTTTGTTAATCATCAGATAGCCCATAATGTTATCTATTTGTCTGTGGATGCAGAGGCTATTGACTTTG
>CAKSAI010000129.1 GCA_934434905.1 uncultured Lachnospiraceae bacterium
TGACCAGAACGCTGATCGAGCGCTGCAGAACCCAAATGGGGATCCGGCTGGTGATCCGGGATTCCGTGAAGGCATACATCGTGGAGAAGGCCTACGATCCCAAATACGGTGCAAGGCCCTTACGCCGCATGATCCAGAACAAGCTGGAGGACGGGCTGGCGGAGGAACTGCTGACCGGGAAGCTTCGTGCCGGCGGGCAGGTGGAGATCACACTCAGAAAAGGGGAAATTTGTTTTATACAAAAATGAGAAATTTTATAGAAAAAAAGAAGATTTTGTATTATACTGTTTTAGAAAAATGAGAAATGCCATCACAGGAGGATAAGAAAATGGCTGTAATCGAAGAATTGATCTGCACTATGGCAGACGGATCCATCAGTTTCGGAAACTACAGGTTATCTGCGAAGGCCAAGCTGGACAACTTTGAACACAACGGAGATCTGTACAAGGTCAAGACTTATAAGGAAATCACCAAGCTTGAGAGAAACGGAATGTTTGTGTACGAGTCGGTGCCGGGAACGACGGTTCTGAATCTGAAGGCTTCCGAGGATGCGATGTCCTTCCGGGTCGAGGGACCGGAGGATGCCCAGATCACACTGGAGCTTGAGGACGAGACGGAATACCGGGTATTTGTGGATGACGTGAACGTCGGACACATGAAGACGAATCTTGGCGGCAAGCTGAATCTGAGCGTGGAGCTGACCGAGGGAACTCCGGTAGCAGTGAAGATAGAGAAGGTAGGATGAGTCTGCGGATACAGAAGCTAGGTAAGCCTGCTGATACAGAAGGCGGGAGTTCTGAAGAGAGTTTTGAATTTTGATGGAAAAGGGGACTTTTTGTGGCAAAAGGAAAGGTAGTATCAGTTTATTATTGCCAGAATTGTGGGTATGAGTCCGCCAAGTGGATGGGACAGTGCCCCGGCTGCCGGGAGTGGAATACCTTCGTGGAGGAACTGGCGGAGAAGAAGCCGTCCGGGAAGATCAGGCAGTCGGCGGAGGAACGGGAGGCGGCCAGGCCGTCCAGCCTCTCGGAGATCCGGTTCGAGCAGGAGGAGCGGATGAGTACGGGATTCCCGGAGCTTGATCGTGTGCTGGGCGGCGGAATCGTCCCCGGCTCCCTGGTACTGGTGGGCGGAGATCCGGGAATCGGCAAGTCCACACTGCTGCTGCAGGTGTGCCAGAAGCTGTCCGGGAGCAGAAATGTGCTGTATATCTCCGGCGAGGAGTCCCTGCAGCAGATCAAGATGCGGGCACAGCGCATGGGAAGCTTTTCCGAACGGCTGACGCTGCTGTGCGAGACGAATCTGGAGCTGATCGCCCGGGTGATCGGACGGGAACAGCCGGGGATTGTTATCATCGATTCCATTCAGACCATGTACAGCGAGGAGGTGGCTTCCGCACCCGGAAGTGTCTCCCAGGTACGCGAGGCTACCGGGATTCTCATGCGGCTGGCCAAGGAGAAGGGAATCGCGGTATTCATCGTCGGGCATGTGACGAAGGAAGGCGTGGTGGCAGGCCCCAGAGTGCTGGAGCATATGGTGGACACTGTGCTGTATTTCGAAGGGGATCGCCATGCGGTCTACCGGATCCTGCGTGGCGTGAAGAACCGTTTCGGCTCCACCAATGAGATCGGCGTGTTTGAGATGTGCCAGGAAGGGTTAAGGGAGGTTGCCAATCCTTCCGAGGTGATGCTGAGCGGCCGCCCGGAGGGCGCCAGCGGCTCAGTGGTAGCCTGTTCCATGGAGGGAACACGGCCGGTGCTTCTGGAGATACAGGCGCTGGTCTGCCACAGTAACTTCGGGATTCCCAGGAGGACCGCAGCAGGAACGGACTTAAACCGTGTCAACCTGCTGATGGCTGTGCTGGAGAAGCGTGTTGGTCTCTCTATGGGCAGCAGTGACGCTTATGTGAACATTGCCGGAGGGATCCGTATGAGTGAACCTGCCATTGATCTGGGAATTGTGCTGGCACTGGCATCAAGCTATAAGAACCGGCCGGTGGGCGAGAAGACCATCTGCTTCGGAGAGGTTGGCTTAAGCGGCGAGGTACGGGCAGTGAGCATGCCGAAGCAGCGGGTGATGGAGGCAAAGAAGCTGGGCTTTGAGGTCTGTGTGCTGCCGGAGGTTTGTCTGGCCGCGGTGAAAGACGTGGAGGGCATCCGCCTGGTAGGGGTCTCTAATGTGAAGGAAGCGATAGACAAAGCGCTGTAGAAGGCGTAACAGTTCAGCCAGACCGAAAAAGGACGTTAAATCGTGCTTGCACGAATTTAGCGGACTGATATCGGTCTGAGGGAACGCCTATTTATGAGCAAAGTTAGCTGCGAAGCAGCGAGAAAGAACCGAAGGTTCCTTTGCGAATGGCGTGGGCTGAACGATTACGATAATACATCAGAAGGAAAAGAGGGAGAACGTAAGATGAGATGTGAGACAATTTATTTAAAGGATGTTTTTCCGCAGTTAGGTGCGGATGGATGCAATGCGACGCTGGATACATATATACCGTATCCCATGACAGAGATGGGATGGGATAACCGGAAGAGACCCTGTATTCTGATCTGCCCGGGCGGTGGATATGGTATGGTGAGTAAGCGTGAGGCGGAACCCATTGCGCTGAAGTTTCTGGAGGCAGGCTACAATGCATTTGTAGTTACCTATTCGGTGGCGCCGCATCGGTTCCCGCAGCAGCTTCT
This sequence comes from uncultured Lachnospiraceae bacterium, assembly GCA_934434905.1. Taxonomy (GTDB): domain Bacteria; phylum Bacillota; class Clostridia; order Lachnospirales; family Lachnospiraceae; genus 14-2. Next base: position 2,688 of record CAKSAI010000129.1, read on the forward strand.
GGAGGTTGCAGCAGCCATGGAGCTGATCTATCAGAATGCAGAGGAATGGCACTGCGATGTGACGAAGATCGCAATCACCGGATTTTCCGCAGGAGGACACCTGGCAGCACATTATACCAATGCCTATGACTGCCCGGAGGTTCGGAGCGTATTCCCGGACAGCAAGCCCGTGCAGGCTTCCATTCTCGGCTATCCGGTCATCACAAGTGACCGTGCACATGCACATCAGGGAAGCTTTTTAAATCTGTTGGGAGAATACCCGGCGGATGATGATGTGCGCTTTTCCTGTGAGAAGCTGGTCAGCGAGAAGACACCACCTGCATTTCTGTGGCATACGGCGGAGGATAGCTGCGTGCCGGTGGAGAACAGCCTGCTGTATGCAGCAGCCCTGAGCAGATATAAGATACCGTTTGAACTGCATATCTATCCTTATGGCTGGCATGGACTGGCAACGGCGGACGGAATGTCCAATGAGGAAGATGCGCTGGATATGCGCATAAGAAGAGCCAATGAATGGTTGGAGAATGTCAAAAGATGGCTGAAAATCTTGTGGTAAAACAGAGCAAAGTGCTGCCCTTTGGGACGGCGGAATGGAGATTATGATGGATATCAAGAAAATAGCAGCATCCGTAGATCATACCTTACTGGCACAGGGAGCCACCTGGGAGGAGATACGTCAGCTCTGCCAGGAAGCGGTGGAGTATCAGACAGCTTCCGTCTGCATTCCGCCGTGCTATGTGAAGCAGGCGGCGGAGTATCTGAAGGGGCGTGTCCCGGTCTGTACGGTGATCGGCTTTCCCAATGGATATCAGACAACGGCAGTGAAGGGCTATGAGACCAGAGATGCCATCCAGAACGGCGCAGATGAGATCGATATGGTGATCAATATCGGCTGGGTGAAGGATAGAAAGTATGAACAACTGGAGGATGAGATCCGCTCGATCAAGTTTGCCTGCGGAGATAAGATACTGAAGGTCATCATCGAGACCTGCCTTCTGACGGAGGAGGAGAAGATCGAGATGTGCCGTGTAGTCACGGCAGCCGGAGCTGATTACATTAAGACATCCACCGGATTCTCCACCCAGGGCGCAACCTTTGCGGATGTTGCGTTGTTTGCAGAGCACGTTGGTCCCCAGGTGAAGATCAAGGCTGCGGGAGGGATCAGTTCCCTTGAGGATGCCCAGCGTTTCCTGGAGCTGGGAGCCTCCCGACTGGGAACCAGCCGGATCGTGAAGCTGCTTGAGGCCCGGTAAGGCTGGGGAGATACTGCTATTTTCAGCTTCAAAGGCCGCAATCATTTAAAATATGGAATATAGAATAATACCAATCACACCGGAGCCTGCCATAACGTAGAGCGGATTGAGCTTCCATTTTCGTAGGATGAAGAAGCCGACAGCGAAAATGCAAAGGGCGATCACATCAAGAGAAGTCAGATCCGCGGGCAGTGTTCTCTGGCCATACAGCGCCATGATCAGCAGGGAGATTCCCGCAGACGCGATCATGGCCACCACGGCAGGGCGCAGTCCCGCGAGGATCCCCTGTACCATGCCAAGTCCCCGAAAACGATAGTACACATAGGCCAGCGTCAGCACGATCGCGCAGGATGGAAACACGCAGCCAAGCGTGGCGATGATGGCGCCGGGGATACCCGCGATCTGGATACCCACAAAGGTTGCGGAATTGACGGCAATGGGACCCGGTGTCATTTCCGCGATGGTCATGATGTCCGCAAACTGCGTCATGGTCAGCCATGGATGAATGTTCACCACCTGATTCTGTATCAGGGGCATGGCGGCATACCCGCCGCCGATACTAAACAGACCGATCTGAAAGAAACTCCAGAATAATTCCAGATAAATCATTTGGCTTCACGCTCCTTTCCGGCTCTTTCCCGAATCCAGATGTCCGCAGCACCGATGATACCGCACACGAGAATAATGACGATGATATTCACGGAGAAAAAGCGTACTGCAATGAACGAACCAGCCATGATCAAAACCGGCAGTATGCGTTTCTGTAAAAAAACAGTTTTTGCCATGTTGATAACCACATCGAAGATCACGGCGGCCACGCCGCAGAGCATACCTGCCATGGCCATAGCAACGATGACGTTATCGCGGAATGCCTGGTAGAAAAACGATATGACCGAAATAATGACTAAGGGCGGCAGGATCGTACCGAGGACGGTGAGCAATGCGCCGGGGATGCCGGCGACATGATACCCCACCAGAATCGAGGCATTGACGGCGATCGCGCCGGGTGCAGATTGTGCGATGGCCGTTAAATCCATCATTTCCTGTTCGTCGATCCATCCCAGCTCTTCAACAAATTTCTTGCGCAGCAGCGGGATGATCACAAAGCCTCCGCCGAAGGTACAGGCACTGAGCTTAAAGGTCGAAAAAAATAATTTTCCGTACCGCTTTTTTTCTTTTTGATCCAAAAAAAATCACGACCTTTCCTTTAAAAATAGAGCGCTTGCGGGTCCGGGATGACAAAATGGCACTTCTTCGATATAAGGATGCCTTCCTTCTGCATCTTCCCCAGCTCCTTAGACAGCGCGCTTCTCTCAAGATTCAGATAATCTGCAAGCTGCTGGCGGTTAAAGGGAATGTCGAATTCCCGGCTGTGCTTTTGCAGCGAGACAGAGTTGAGATAGGCCATAACTCTCCCGCGGATCGTCTTCGAGGAGGTGTGGAAGCTCCGCCCCGAAAGCATCAGATTCTTATGGGCAAAAACGGGCAGCAGGTTCGAGATGAATTTGATGGTCCATGATTCCATGTGAGTGCCCGGCTTCTGAATATTTCCAATTGTCAGGAAGAGGATGCGGCAGTTCTCGTTTGCGGTCACATCCACAAGCAGGGGCTCGTGCTCAAGAAGGGCGTAGGTCTCGGCAAAGAACTGTCCCTTTTCCACATGGCTCAGGATCATGTGGTTACCCCAGATATCGTTGCTTTCAATGGTGACGCTGCCCTCAAGCACAAGTCCCATTTTCTCAGTGGTCGTGCCGGCATGCATGATGGCAGCCGCCTTCCGGTATTCCTTCTCTTCCGCATGAAGGGATGTCAGCGCCTGCGCGGTCTCCTCGTCCGTCAGTCTCTTGAAGATCATGGTATTCTTCAGGTTTCTCATGTCCATAGCTTTCTCCTATCTTGAAAAGGTGTGGTTATAACCACATATAATGCAAGGCAATCATACTACAACTTTTTTACGGTGTCAATCCGGGAAGTTGTCGCTTTGTGTGGAAATTCGTATATAACCGTATGATACGATAACGAGGAGCGTGATGATATGAATACCGAGATAACAATCGGCAATCAGCGTTTTGATCATAAGACAATAAGAGAGACAATGGAAGCAATCGAGCGCACCTCCTTAAGTCCCTTCGCCACCTTGAGTGAGAATTCCAAGGGCAGGGAGCGGGAGGAGGCGCAGTGCGATATCCGCCCGGTATTTCAGCGGGACAGGGACCGGATCCTGCATTGTAAGGCGTTCCGGCGGCTGAAGCACAAGACCCAGGTATTCTTAACACCGGACGGAGATCATTATCGGACGCGCCTGACGCACACCCTGGAGGTATCGCAGATCGCCCGGACCATCGCCAAGGCGTTGCGCTTAAATGAGGAGCTGACAGAGGCCATCGCGCTGGGACATGATCTGGGTCATACACCCTTCGGTCATTCCGGGGAGGATATGCTGAATCGGCTGTGTGAGGGCGGATTTAAGCACAATGAGCAGAGCGTGCGCATTGTGGAGAAGCTGGAGAAGGACGGCTACGGCCTGAACCTGACCTGGGAGGTGCGTGACGGGATCCGCAATCATCAGACCAGCCTCATGCCGGCCACGCCGGAGGGCAAGATCGTGCGACTGTCCGACAAGATCGCATATATCAATCATGATATTGACGATGCTATCCGGGCACACGTGCTGAATGAGGAGGATATCCCGGCGGAGTACCGGCAGGTGCTTGGCTTCGACACCAGGACCCGGTTGAATACGCTGATCCACGATATCATCGAGAACAGTCTCGGCGAACCGGATATCCGCATGTCCCCGGAGGTGGAGAAGGCCATGCAGGAGCTGCGGAGCTTTATGTTTTCGCATGTGTATACCAACCCGGTGGCAAAGCGGGAGGAACGAAAGGCCAAGGAGCTCTTAGAGCGCCTGTTCTCCTATTATATGGAGCACCTGGATAAGCTGCCTCTGCAATTTCTGAAGATGCTGGAGGCCGGCGAGGCGAAGGATCGTGTGGTCTGCGACTATATCGCCGGGATGACAGACCAGTATGCAATTGCAAAATTCGAGGAATACTTCCTGCCCAAGGCGTGGCGGGTGAATTAGAGCAGCCATTCGGCCGGACGGATACCGATCCGTGCTGAACTTACACGAATCAGAAAAGGAGAGAATATGCCGTTTTATTCGGATGATTTGATAGAGGAGATCCGATCCCGCAATGACATCGTGGATGTGATCTCCGGATATGTCAGATTACAAAAAAAGGGAAGCACCTATTTCGGGCTGTGTCCCTTTCACAATGAGAAGACGCCTTCCTTCTCCGTATCCGGCAATAAGCAGATGTATTACTGCTTCGGATGCGGAGCCGGAGGCAATGTGATCACCTTCCTGATGGATTATGAGAACTACACCTTCAAGGAGGCATTGGAGTACCTGGGGCAGCGGGCCGGCATCGAGCTTCCCAAGCAGGAGATGACCGCGCAGGAGCGTGCCCAGTCGGACAGAAGGAGCAGGATCTTAGAGATCAATAAGGTGGCCGCCAAGTACTTCTACGCACAGCTTCGGATGGAGCAGGGCAAGCATGCCATGGCGTATCTTACAGGGCGTGAGCTGACCCCGGAGACCATGCGCAAGTTCGGACTGGGCTATTCCAACAAGTTCAGCGACGACCTGTACCGATATCTCCGGCAGCAGGGCTATGAGGATGAGATCTTGAAGGATTCCGGTCTTGTAACCATCGACGAGAAGCGGGGCGGCTACGACAAGTTCTGGAACCGGGCTATGTTTCCCATTATGGACGCCAATCACCGTGTCATCGGCTTCGGCGGCCGGGTGATGGGGGAGGGGGAACCGAAATACTTGAATTCCCCGGAGACCATGGTTTTTGATAAGAGCAGGAACCTGTACGGTCTGAACTTCGCCAGAAGCTCCCGGAGACCCCAGATGCTGCTGTGTGAGGGCTATATGGATGTGATCGCCCTGCACCAGGCGGGCTTCGACAACGCGGTGGCTTCCCTGGGGACAGCCTTTACACCGGGACATGCCAATCTCCTGAAGCGTTATACCAAGGAGGTGCTTCTGACCTTCGACAGCGACGGTGCCGGGATCAAGGCGGCGCTTCGGGCAATCCCCATCCTGAAGGAGGCCGGACTTACCGCCAGGGTTATCAATATGAAGCCGTACAAGGACCCGGATGAATTTATTAAAAATCTGGGCGCGGATGATTTTCAGGAGAGAATAGACAACGCAAGAAAAAGCTTTATGTTCGAGCTTTCTGTTCTTTAGAGAGACTATG
>CAKSAI010000130.1 GCA_934434905.1 uncultured Lachnospiraceae bacterium
CGCCAAGTCCCACCGGAAAGATGCATGTGGGAAATCTGCGTTCCGCATTATATGAGTTTCTGATCGCCAAGCATGCGGGCGGCGACTTTATGTTGCGGATTGAGGATACGGATCAGGAACGTTTCGTGGAGGGCGCAACCGATATCATATACCGGACACTTGAGAAGACCGGACTTACCCACGATGAGGGGCCGGACAAGGACGGCGGCTACGGCCCATATGTTCAGAGTGAGCGTATGAAGACCGGTATCTATATGAAATATGCCAAGGAGCTTATCGACAAGGGCGAGGCTTATTACTGCTTCTGTGATAAGGAGCGCCTGGCTTCCTTAAAGACCGAGGTGGTGGAAGGGAAGGAGATCACTGTCTATGACAAGCATTGCCTGTCCCTGTCAAAGGAGGAGATCGAGGCCAACCTGGCGGCGGGAAAGCCCTTTGTAATCCGCCAGAACAATCCGACTGAGGGAACCACAACCTTTCATGACGAGCTGTACGGAGATATCACAGTCCCCAATTCCGAACTGGATGATATGATCCTTATCAAGTCGGATGGCTATCCCACTTACAACTTTGCCAACGTGGTGGACGACCATACCATGAATATCACCCATGTGGTGCGGGGAAACGAATATCTGTCTTCCTCACCCAAGTATGTGCGGCTGTACGAGGCCTTTGGCTGGGAGGTGCCGACTTATGTGCATTTGCCGTTGATTACCGATGAGAACCACAAGAAGCTGTCCAAGCGGAGCGGCCATGCCTCCTTTGAAGATCTGATGGATCAGGGCTTTGTGGCGGAGGCAGTTGTGAATTATATCGCGCTGCTGGGCTGGAGCCCGGAGGACAATCGGGAGATCTTCTCACTGGATGAGTTGATCCGGGAGTTTGATTATCACAGGATCAGCAAGTCTCCGGCTGTTTTTGATATTGTAAAATTAAAATGGATGACCGGCGAATATTTGAAGGCCATGGATTTCGATAAATTCTACGAGATGGCGGAGCCTTATATCAAGGAGGTCATTCATAAGGATTATGATCTTAAGAAGATCGCTGCGCTGGTGAAGACCAGGATCGAGATCTTCCCGGATATCGCGGATCATATCGATTTCTTCGAGAAGGTGCCGGAATATGACATCTCTATGTATGCGCACAAGAAGATGAAGACCACGCCGGAATCCTCCCTGGAGGTATTAAAGGATCTGCTTCCTCTCCTGGAGGCACAGGAGGATTACAGCAACGACGCACTCTATCAACTGCTGACAGACTATGTGGCTAAGAAGGGTGTAAAGAATGGCTATGTTATGTGGCCGGTGCGTACCGCAGTTTCCGGGAAGCAGATGACACCGGGCGGAGCTACAGAGATCATGGAGATCCTTGGCAGAGACGAGTCAGTTGCACGGATCAAGGCAGCAATCGAAAAATTACAATGAAAGCCCAGTCTCCATGGCCGGGCGCGGCGGGTGCTTGCACACGTAAGCGTACAGCCATGAGAGACGCTAACCTGTATGAGCAAGTAGCGCAATAGCGCGGATTGCGAATGCAGGTAGGAGTGCGAGAGCGTGAAACGCGGAGCAATCCGTGGGCTTTCATTTACAGTATTCAGACATAGAAAGACCAACACTATATGAGTTTCAATTCTTCACAGACAGAGGCGATCGGACATAAGGAAGGCCCCATGCTTGTATTAGCGGGGCCTGGGTCCGGCAAAACTCTTGTCATCACAGAACGAACCCGAAATCTGATTCTGAACGAACATATTTCTCCTTCTGAGATCCTGGTGATCACCTTTACCAAGGCGGCCGCCAGGGAGATGAAGGAGCGTTTCGTGCGCAAAATGGGCGGGAAGCATTATCCGGTCACCTTCGGCACCTTTCACGCAGTTTTTTTCAGTATTTTAAAGCATGCCTATGGCTTCAAAGCAGAGAATATCATCCGGGAGGAGCAGCAGTTTCAGTTCCTTAGGGAGATCGTACAGAAGCTACGGCTGGAATATCAGGATGAAAAGGAATTCATCGGGGAGCTGCTGGGGGAGATTGGTCTGGTGAAGAATACAGGGGTTCCGCTGGAGCATTATTATTCCACCAACTGCGCCCAGGAGGTGTTCCACCGGGTTTATCGGGAATATGAAGCGCGCATGCGCGCCAAGCGTCTCATTGACTTTGACGATATGCTGGTGTATTGCTATGAACTCTTAAGCCAGCGGAAGGACATTCTTGCGGGCTGGCAGGCCAGATTCCGCTACATTCTCATTGATGAATTTCAGGATATCAACAAGCTCCAGTTTGATATTGTAAGGCTTCTTGCCCAGCCGGAGGACAACCTCTTTGTGGTGGGGGACGATGACCAGTCCATCTACCGCTTCCGGGGTGCGAAGCCGGAGATCATGCTGGGTTTTACCCAGGTCTATCCCAAGGCAAAGCAGGTGCTTCTGGATGTGAACTATCGTTCCCAGAGCAGGATCGTAGAGGCGTCTCTGAATCTGATCGCCCACAACAAGCAGCGTTTTGAGAAAAATATCCATGCCGGACGCCCGGCGGGAGAGGCGGTTGTGACAAAGAAGTTTGAAGATCAGTTCGCGCAGAACCGACAGGTGATAAAGGAGATACTTGACTATCATAACCGTCAGGGAATTCCCTATCAGGATATGGCAATCCTTTTTCGTACAAACACGCAGCCAAGGCTTCTCATGGAGCAGCTCTTGTCCTATAATGTTCCGTTTCGCACCCGAGATTCCATCCCGAATCTCTATGAGCACTGGATCGCCAAGGACATCCTGACCTATATCCGACTGGCCCTGGGGAGCCGTGAACGATCCGATTTCCTTAAAATTATGAACCGACCAAAACGTTATATCACCAGAGAGAGCCTTGAGGAACCTACGGTGGCCTTCGATGTCTGGGCGGATTATTTCTATGAGATCAAGCAGCCCTGGGTGGCGGAGCGCATAGAACAGTTGGAGGCAGATCTCAGGGTGCTGTCACGGATTTCACCCTTTGCGGCCATCAATTATATAAGAAACGGCATCGGCTATGAGGAGTATCTGAAGGAGTATGCGGATTATCGGCACATCAAGGCGGATGAGCTGTACGAGGTGCTGGATGAGCTGCAGGATGGAGCCAAAGAGTATAAAAATTATGATGATTGGTTTTCGCATATCGAGAGCTATACGAAGGAGCTGGCGCAGCAGAAGGAGCAGCAGGATAAGCTTAGCGACAGTGTTTCCCTGGCTACGCTTCACAGCGCCAAGGGGTTGGAGTATCCCATTGTTTTTATCGTGGACATCAACGAAGGGCTGATGCCCTATAAAAAGGCCGTCCTTCCAGCTGAATTGGAGGAAGAACGGCGCATGTTCTATGTAGGTGTTACCAGGGCCAAGGACAGCCTGCACCTGTATTATTCCGGTAAGATCAACGGGAAGGAATCGGAGCCTTCAAGGTTCCTGGAGGAACTTAAGGAAGTTCAGCCTTAAGTTCAGCCCACGCCCGTTTCGTTGGCTATGGCTGAACTGTTACTCCATATCCTCGAATTCCTCATCATCCAGAAGTTCATCGAACTTGTCCGCTACTGCCTCATACTCGTCGTCATCCTCGATGTTCTCCAGAGACGGATTGCCTTCCGCATCCTCGTTGTAGCGGTAGATGTATACCTCACCTTCCTCGTTGGGCTCGTCATTCTCATCTACCGGAAGGAGTGCGATATAATTCTGCTCCTGTACTTCGAAGATAGTCAGGATCTCACATTCCACCGAAGAGCCGTCATCCATGGACAGCGTTACCCGCATATCGGACTCATCGTCTGCTTCCGCACCGGGAGCTGTCAGGTTCTTGTCATTATCTTTATTCATATGCTTACCTCTCAATCTTGGTTGTTGGTTGATAGTCTCAGTATAGGAATTACACATGGAAAAGTCAAGACAAAGTAGGAAAAGTTTTTCATTCTCTTTCTTTTGGCGGAAAGTTGTGGTAGAATCTTTCTATGGATCAGGAAAGGGGCTTTCGTCATGAAATATGAGATTGATAATAGGAAAGACACCAGGCATGGCTCCCAAGAGAAGGAGCCGTCTGTGAAATATAAGGTATGCAAGGGACATGGCACTGTGCCCGGTATCCGAAGGGATGGAGCGGTCACTTCGTTTTCGGTTGAAAATAAAACGGGAACTGAAACCGTGCTGGTGTTGTATCCGACAGATGACGGAAAGCCGGAGCGGATTCCCATGGAACGGGATCCAAATCGGGGGTTCCTGTACACGGTTGGACTAAAAGGTTTTGAGCCGGAAGCTTATGATTATGTATATGAGTTTGGCGGCATTCCACATCTGGATCCCTTTGCACGCCGTATTGTCGGACGGAAGACCTGGGGGGATGAAGGACGGGTGGAGGCATCACTGCGATGTGCTTTCCCAAAGGCGGTCTCTTTTGCCTGGGGAGAGGATCGACTGCCGCAGACAGCGAAGCAGGACATGGTGATGTATAAGCTGCATGTCCGCGGATTCTCCATGCTGGATCGGCTGCCGGAGGCGGAGCGTGGAACCTTCCGTGCCATTGAGCGCAGACTGAATTATTTTAAGGAGCTGGGCGTTACTACACTGGAGCTTATGCCGGTGTATGAATTCGAAGAGATGTTTGCACAGGATCCTTATCAGCATGAATTTTTCCCGAAGTCGAAGATCAATTACTGGGGATATACGACAGGGAATTATTTTGCACCCAAGGCGGCTTATCTGGGAGCTGAAAATGATGAACGTTCTTTCAAGCAGCTTGTGAAGAGCATGCACAGAAAAGGTCTGGAATGTGTGCTGGAGTTTTATTTTTCCAGGGAGTGCAATCCGCATTATGCGGTTGCGGCATTGCGATTCTGGGCGGAGGAATACCATGTGGACGGCTTTCATGTGATATGCAGCGAAGCGTTGGCAGGGTGGATCGCCAGGGATTATCACCTCAGCGGGCGCAAGCTGTTCTTCGACTGGTTTTCGGAGGAGGACTGTCTGCCGACGCGGCGTGAGATGGAGCTTTTTTCCTATAATGACGCTTTCTTGTATGCTGTCCGCAAGGCCATGAACGACCATGGCGGGAGTATGCAGGAATTCGCGGACAATCTGCGGCGGCAGCAGAAGCATCAGGGGTTTGTGAATTACCTTGCCACCAACAACGGCTTCTGCTTAAACGATCTCTTCACTTATACGGAGCGCCGGAATCTGGACAACGGAGAGGAAAACCGGGATGGTGTGTCCCAGAACTTCAGCGATAACTGCGGAGAAGAAGGAGAGAGCAGCAGCACGCGGGTGAATCGGCGCAGGATCAAGCAGATCAAGAATGCCATGTGTGCGTTGATGTTCGCTCAGGGTGTCCCGTTGATCTGGATGGGGGATGAGCATGGAAATACCCAGAGCGGCAACAACAATCCTTATTGCCAGGATAATGCTGTTGGCTGGAAGAGCTGGGAGAATAAGAAGAAGAACCGGGAATTGATGGGATTCTTTAAGGAGCTTTCCGCGATCCGGCGGCGGTATCCGGCACTTCGGAATCCTCTGCCGATGGAACTCTACGACTATAAGGGCTGCGGTTACCCGGATCTGTCCTACCATGGGCTGGGCGGCTGGCGCATCCAGGTGGACGGGCAGGAGAAGATCATAGGGATGCTGTACGCATGCGTGTATGCCGGGGAGCGGAATAGCAGCGGTCAGAAGGACAGTGTCCCGGATGAGTATCTTTATGTGGGTTATAATTTCTCGGTTGCCAATCAGGAGCTGGCGCTTCCGGCATTGCCTAAGGGTTACCATTGGCACTGTGTTCTGAACACCGGGACAGCAGGAGCGGATCCCGGACATATGCTGGTGGAGAATGTCAGAAGCTTTCTCATGGAGCGTCAGTCTGTGTGCCTGCTGGCGGGCAGACAGGAGCAGAGCGCAGAGAAGCGGTCAGGATCGGGCAGACGGGAGCAGAGCGCAGAGAAGCGTATATGATCAGGCATATAGGAGTTAGAGAGGGAGAGAAATGCTTATGACCGGACAGAAAGAGGAATACCGTGGTTTTCTCAGTGGCTTTACACTAAAATGCATCGCCATGGTGACTATGCTCATCGACCATATAGGTTATGTGCTGTTCCCAGGGTACGTGATCTTCCGTATCATTGGCAGGCTTGCCTTCCCCATCTACTGTTTCCTTCTGGTGGAGGGCGCTGTGCATACCTCCAACTGGAAGAAATATCTGGGACGGTTGTTCCTGTTTGCGCTGATTTCGGAGATTCCCTTTAATCTGGCGATTGGAGGTAGTGTATGGTATCCAGAGGCTCAGAATGTACTTTTTACACTGATGTTGGGACTGCTTGCGATTCGCTTGCTGCAAGAGCCGTTGAACCGGAAAAACCAGAGCCTTGACGCCGGACACGGCGAAATATCGCACTCTGGACGAAATCAGACACTTATCACCGGGATCCGGGTGGCTCTCGTTCTTGCTCTGGTGTTGCTGGCAGAATTTGCCCGAACAGATTATGGAGCAGGCGGAGTGATCTTTATTTTGATTTTTTACGTATTCCGTTCCCAACAACTGCTGAAATCCGCGGTCTTTGCCGCAGCGGTTGCCTTTCTCTATGGAGGGATCGAGAATTTTGCCATACTTTCCCTGGTGCCGATCTTGTGCTACAACGAAGGAAAGGGAAGCTTTCCGCTACCCAAACATAGCAAAGCGGAGTTCGGGTTTCCCGATAAGCGTGGGCCGGGCGCATGGAAATATTTTTTCTACGTATTTTATCCGGCACACCTGCTGCTCCTATATTTGCTTGCGGCGTATGTTTTTCGGGGAGCGGTAGTATATTGACAGGAGTAATGAAATGAAGGCTTGGAAACATTTTTGTACAATAACGCACCACAAGCTTCTGGTGATGAAAAGCTGTTTTAAGGTGGGACTCTATTGGCAGGGGCTTCTCCATGATCTGTCCAAATACGGCTATACGGAGTTTCATCTGGGATGTAAATATTATCTGGGGACGGAGAGCCCGCATAACGGCGAACGCAGGGATTACGGCTATTCCTTAGCCTGGCTTCATCACAAGGGCTGCAACAAGCATCATCTGGAGTACTGGCTGGACTACAGCCCCAATAAGGACGAAGGCATCGTGGGTATGAAGATGCCGAAGAAGTATGTGGTAGAGATGTTCATAGACCGGGTCTGTGCCTCGAAGAACTATCAGAAGGAGCACTATACCGATGCGAGTGCCTGGGAGTATTATAAGAAGGGAAGAGCACGGCTGCTCCTTCACCCGGAGACCAGGGCGCTTCTGGAGCAGCTTCTTCTGATGTTAAAGGATGAGGGGGAGGAGAAGACCTTCGCGTATGTGAAGAATACGGTGCTCAAGAAGGGGTTTCCTTACTAATTCTCACTTATATATCGCAGAAGAAAAAAAGTATGCTAGTTCTGATTCGAGTAACGGTTTATAAGTTTATACTGCACGGAAGGCAGTATATGTTGCGAAGATGTTATATGAATGTTATAATCATATAAGGTAAGTACTGTGGAATGAGGTGTAGAAGATGGCGAAAACAACTAAAATAAATAATAGAAGATATCTTGGTAATAAATATCGCCTTTTGACCTTCATAAAGGATGTTGTTGATAAGGAATGTGAAAATGTAAATGTGATAGCTGATATTTTCGCTGGGACTGGTGCTGTAGCCTCAGCATTTGAAGATAAGCAACTAATAACCAATGACATTATGTACAGCAATTATATATGTAACTATGCATGGTTTTCATCGGAACAGTATGAGGCTAAGAAACTGGAAGGGATTATTGACGATTATAATGACCTAAGTGTTGATGAAGACAACTATATGACAGATAATTTTGCTGATACGTATTTTAGTAGGGAAGACTGCTCTAAAATTGGATTCATCAGGGAAGATATAGAGAAGAAATTCAAAGCTGGTGAAATTAACAAACGAGAGCGAGCATTGTTATTGACATCGTTATTGTATGCGATGGATAAGATTGCTAAGACATGTGGACATTATGATGCATATAGAAAAGGTGTTGAGTTTGATATGCACTTGGAAATGTTCTTACCATTAGCAAGTGAGGATAATAGCATTGAAAATATGTGCTATAACATGGATTCGAATGAGCTTGTGAAGGGTATATATGCTGATTTAGTTTATATTGATCCGCCATACAATTCGCGACAATACTGT
>CAKSAI010000131.1 GCA_934434905.1 uncultured Lachnospiraceae bacterium
AGCCACAGCTTCCACTGTCGGTGAATATATAACGGTGAAGAGACTTATAAAGGCAAGGCAGCTTATTGCGATGGGGACTGCGCCGACAAAGGTATACTTGCAGTGCGGCTTTCGGGATTATTCGGTGTTTTACCGCGCATTTAAGAAGAAGTACAAGGTCTCGCCGGGGGGATACTGAGCTGTTACAGATTTGCAGGTATACCGATGTGAAATATTTAGCAAAATTCATATCTTTACATGATGGGGCAGATTGTTTATAATCAAGCATGAGGTGAATAAAATGCTGAAACGGCTTAGTAAAGCCCAGACCATTGCGCTGGGATTCTTCCTTATTATAATGACGGGAACATTGCTCCTTATGCTTCCGATTTCTTCCAGGAGCGGGCAGGTGACCAGCTTCCACGATGCACTGTTTACTGCTACCAGCGCTACCTGTGTGACGGGACTGATCGTGGTTGATACATATCAGCACTGGAGCAATTTCGGGCAGGTGGTGATCCTTGCACTGATCCAGACCGGAGGCCTGGGATTTATTACCATGGGCATATTTTTTTCCGTTTTTTTAAAAAGAAAGATTGGTCTTAAGGAACGGAACCTGGTGCAGGAGAGCGTGAATGCTTTTGATATCGGCGGTGTGGTACGGCTGGTGAAAAAGATCGTATTTGGCACAATGATCATCGAGGGGACAGGGGCGTTGATCCTATTTTTTAGATTTCTCCCGCAGATGGGCGTGGCTAAGGCGTTGTGGAACGGCGTGTTCCATGCGGTATCAGCCTTCTGCAACGCAGGATTTGACATCATGGGCAAGTACGGGGCATATTCGTCGTTGACTTCCTATTACGATGATATCACAGTGAACCTGGTGATCATGATGATGATCATCATTGGCGGTATCGGGTTTATTGTCTGGGATGATATTTCCATACATAAATGGCATGTGAGAAAGTATCGACTCCATACAAGGATCGTGCTTTTGACCACGACGATCCTGGTGTTTGGCGGCGCTTTTTTGTTCTATGTATTCGAACGGAACAACCTGCTGGCAGGAATGAGCGTGAAGGGGCAGGTGCTCTCCTCGCTTTTTGGCTCTGTGACGGCGCGTACTGCCGGATTTAACACTACGGATACCGGTGCTTATACGCAGGCATCCAAGCTGCTTACCAGTATTCTTATGTTTATTGGCGGAAGTCCCGGCTCCACAGCCGGCGGCGTGAAGACCACCACCATCGTGGTGTTAATTCTGATCGTGATCGCCAATCTCAGGAACCGGACGGATCTGAATATTTTCGGACGGCGGCTGGATGAGGATTCCATCCGGAAGGCCAGCACGGTATTTGTCCTGAATCTGACATTGGCGCTGGTGAGCGTGGTCGCAATCTGCGCGATCCAGCCTCTCTCGCTGGACGATGTGGTCTTCGAGGTGTCCTCTGCCATCGGGACCGTGGGGATGACGACGGGGATCACAAGGGATTTGACGATGGCCTCAAGATATATTATTATATTATTAATGTATTGTGGCCGCATCGGAAGCATGTCGTTTGCACTGTCCTTCCTGGAGAAAAGGAAGTGTGCGGACGTAAGACTGCCCCAGGAGCGGATCACGATCGGATAGGAGCTGTTATGAAATCATTTTTAATCATCGGAATGGGGCGCTTTGGTCAGCATTTAAGCAGAAATCTGATTCGGCTGGGAAATGACGTGATGATCGTGGATCAGAACGAGGAGAGGCTTGAAGAGCTTCTGCCCATCGTCACCAGTGCCAAGATCGGTGACTGTACCAAGGCGGATGTACTCAAGAGCTTCGGCGTGGCGAATTTTGACATGTGCGTGGTCTGCATTGGAACGAATTTCCAGAGCAGCCTGGAGATTACCAGTCTCTTAAAGGAGCTGGGTGCGAACTATGTCATCAGTAAGGCTACCAGGGATGTGCAGGCCAAGTTCCTGCTGCGTAACGGGGCGGATGAAGTAATCTACCCGGAGCGCGATATTGCGGAACGTCTGGCGGTACGGGTGTCGGCCAACCATGTGTTTGACTATATCGAGATGGGCGATTACGGCATCTATGAGATTCCGCCGCGGGATGAGTGGCTTGGAAAGTCCATCAAGGATGTGAATTTTCGGGTGAAATACCAGGTGAGTATTATCGGAACCAAGGAAAATGGCGAGACGAACCTGCTTCCATCGGCGGATCATATCTTTAAGAAAGAGGAGCATCTGATGATCATCGGGAAGAAGAAAGATGTAGATGCGCTCTTGAAGAACATGAAGTAAATCAAGAAAAGGGTATTGGAGAGAACGAGTTATGTTGTTGGATTTTTTATTAGGATTAGATGGAAAGATATTGTTGTTTATTCAGGAGTTTCTGAGATTCGGATGGCTGACGGAGGTGATGCGGTTTATTACTCATCTGGGCGATAATGGGATGATCTGGATCGTGCTGGCGGCCGTACTGTTGTGCATGAAGCGATACAGGAAGACGGGAACTGCCATGGCGGTAGCGCTGCTGCTGGGCTTTCTGGTTACAAACCTGATCCTGAAGAATCTGGTGATCCGCACCAGGCCTTACGATGCCATTGTGGGGCTCCAGGCGTTGATCGGGCCTCTCAGAGACAGCTCATTCCCTTCCGGCCATACCACCAGTTCCATCGCGGCAGGCTTTGTGATGCTGAAGGGAACGCCGCGTTATATCGGGATTCCGGCATTTGTGCTGGCAGTGCTGATCGCACTGAGCCGACTGTATCTGGGTGTACATTATCCCACCGATGTGTTGGCTGGTGCGCTGATCGGGCTGTTCGCCGCTTTTAGTGCGAAGTATATCGTGAAGACCTGAGTGTTACGATTTACGGTATTGCTGGCTGATTTTGCGCATGTGGGCTTAAGGTGGCTGCAAATCGTAGCTATTACAAACATAGAAGGAGCAAAAAGATATGGCAGGTATTATTATATGGGTCATTATCATAGTATGGATCGCCTATGCAGCTTCCAAGAAGAATCAGCAGAAGGGCGGCAATGGGCAGGCAAGGCCTACAGGAAGTGACAGAAGCGCCATACCGAACCGCCCGGCAAAGCCGGCGGGAAAGGGGTCGGCCTACAATCCGTGGCAGGGCTTTGACCAGGCCGGGAATGCCATGAAGCAGCAGGCCACCAAGGAGCGGCTGCAGAAGAAGTATAACAGGCCATCGCAGTCCGGCGGCGATATCCTGCAGCGGGCCAAGGCTTCGGTTGCGGAGGATTTTGATAAAGATAATCTGAAGAACTTCGGGGATGAAAACTCCGGTACGAAGAGCTCCGGGGCGAGAGCAGCCGGAAACGTCGGAAAGGATGCCGGAAGCAGTATGGATGCGGCTGCAGCCATGGTACAGGATGCCAAGAAGCGTCAGCAGGAGATGGAGCGAAGGATCGCGGAGAAGCTTGCATCGGCAGAGGCTGAGCAGAGTGACATCATGAAAACCGTCGAGGATCTGATGGTGAAGGGGCCGGATACGAGTATTGCCTTCGAACGCGACTTTGTTTCAGAAGGGCTTGACCTTCTGAACCGGATACAGGAATAAGTTTTTTAACAAAGTAAAATAGGAATTTGTGAGGGTAATGTTATGCCGCAGGG
Source organism: uncultured Lachnospiraceae bacterium (assembly GCA_934434905.1). Classification (GTDB taxonomy): domain Bacteria; phylum Bacillota; class Clostridia; order Lachnospirales; family Lachnospiraceae; genus 14-2. The sequence continues at coordinate 3,605 of CAKSAI010000131.1, forward strand.
AGATCCCAAGAGCGGGGAATTGTACCGCCATTTTAAGAATAAGTTGTACCAGATCGTGACAGTTGCCAGGCATTCCGAGACAGGTGAGGCACTGGTGATCTATCAGGCCTTGTATGGAGATTTCAGTGTCTATGCAAGACCGCTTGCCATGTTTGTCAGCGAGGTGGATCACGGGAAATATCCCGATGTGGCACAGCACTACCGATTTGAACTGGTGGAGCGGCAGACAGGGGCGGAAGCTGCAATGCCCGGTGCGCCGGAAGCGGAACCAGCAAAATCGGGCGTGTCCGAAGCGAAACCTATCACAGAGCTGTTGATGGATTTTTACGATGCATCTACTTATGATGAGAAATATAACATTCTCACTGCCATGCGTGATGGAATCACGGATGTAATGATCGACAACATGGCAGTGGTCCTCGATATCGTGATACCCGAAGGGGAGTTGGATAAACGCTATGAAGAATTGAAGCGCTGCCTTAAGACCCATCGGAAGTTTGAGACAAACCGGGCTTAGGAGATCGGCAGCCCCTGTCTGGACAATACACTGTTGTGATAACTCCTGGAGAAGGTAACATCCTCGCCGAACCAGTCCGGCGGAAGGAAGGTGTTAGCTTCTTCTTCTGTTTCAAATTCCACTTCTGCCAGGATCAGGGGCGCAAGATCGCCTTCGAAGATATCCAGTTCTATGGTGAGCTTGTCGTTGTAAGGGATCAGATATCTCTTTTTGCGGATAATAAGGCCGTCTGCCTTGGCTCGCAGGTGCAGGTAAGCGCTCGCAGTCAGCGGCAGGTTATATTCCTCCCGTACCATCATGCCCCCGGATTTGTAGGTCAGATAATATTCGTCATCCTGTCTGCGGATGCGCACCACAGGGCCGGTGCAGAGATAGCACTGCTCGATCTGGTGAAAGGGGTGGGAATCGTACTGCTCCGGCAGTTGGCGGATCAGGTATTTTCTTTCTATTTCCATGAATGAATCCTCCTTATTGCTCGTTTGTTTATAGTATAGCATATGGATGAAAAAGAAGCTATGGGTTTGTTTAAGGGAGCTATGCTCCTGCCAGCCATTTCCTCTTTAAACACCTTGACAACGCAACCGTTTTCCGATACACTGTGATTGTCTGCAATCCGGCCGGACAGCCGGAAATCAGTAGAAAATAATACGACGGAGGTTTTAGTATGAAACGATGGATCGCATTACTTATCACAATGGCTATGGCAGCCTCACTGGCAGCCTGCGGGACAGGCAAGGGAGAAGCCGGGGACAAGGATACGAAGATCGAGAGCGCCCTGGCATTATTGGATACTGTTTGGGACAGCTATGGAAGTGACGAGAAATTCCCGGCGGCTGGCGGTGACTACTCCGAGGAGAACATGAAGAGTGACAAGCCGGGCAAGTTTGGCCTGGAGGATACTGCGTCGCTGAATTCCATGCTGGCAGTGCCGGAGGATTCCGCTGACCGGATTGACGATGCCGCATCCCTGCTGCATATGATGAATGCCAATACCTTTACCTGCGGTGCATTCCATGTGAAAAAGTCAGATGACGTGGCTGCGTTTGCTGACACCATGAAGGAAAGCATCTCCGCCAGACAGTGGATGTGCGGATTCCCGGATAAGCTTCTTATCGTTACCGTGGGAGATTACGTGGTGTCCGCCTTCGGTGAGGAGGAGAGCATGAATACATTTAAGGAGAAGCTTCTGGCCGCATATGGAACGGCGAAGGTAGTTTACGAGGAAGCGATCGAATAAGATTCGGGAGAAGGCGGCATGGTTTTTTCAAGTATACCGTTTCTGTTTTACTATCTGCCCTGCGTGCTGGCGCTCTATTACCTGATGCCGGTCCGGGGAAAGAACTTCATACTGCTTTTGGCAAGCCTTTTCTTCTATGCCTGGGGAGAGCCGAAGTACCTTCTGTTTATGGTGCTGTCCATCCTCCAGGGCTATGCGTTTGGCCTGCTGATTGAGAAATATCGCGGCAGCAGTCTGGCCAGGATCTTCCTGGCCGCTTCTGTCGTGTTTTCGTTGGGGCTTTTGGGGTATTGTAAATATGCGGATTTCTTTTTGAAAAGCTTTAACGCGGTGACAGGTCTGTCCATTCCATTGCTTCAGATTGCGCTTCCGATCGGGATCAGCTTCTATACCTTCCAGGTTCTAAGCTATACAGTGGATGTCTTCCGGGGACAGGTGGAGGCACAGAAGAATCCGGTTATTCTGGCGTTGTATGTGGCAATGTTCCCGCAGCTCATTGCAGGCCCCATTGTGCGCTATTCAGATGTGGCGGCGCAACTGGTAAAACGAAGCCACACCATAGACGGGGCGGCTCTGGGAATTCGCAGGTTCATCCTGGGACTTGGAAAGAAGGTGCTGTTGGCCAATGCCCTGGGTGAGTTGTGCAGTATCTTTCGGGAATCGCAGGATACGTCGGTCTTGTTTTACTGGCTGTACGCCGCAGCATATGTACTTCATGTCTACTTTGATTTTTCCGGCTACAGTGACATGGCTATCGGCCTGGGGAAGCTGTTCGGTTTTGATTTCCCGGAGAACTTCCATTATCCGTATATTGCGAAAAGCATCACGGAATTCTGGCGGCGCTGGCATATGACACTGGGAAGCTGGTTTCGGGATTATGTATACATTCCGTTGGGCGGAAACCGGGTGTCAAAGGGCAGGTGGATGGTGAATCTGCTGATCGTGTGGATCCTTACGGGACTTTGGCACGGTGCGGCCTGGAACTTCGTGGTCTGGGGACTTTTCTTTGGAGTTGTTTTGATGATCGAGAAGTTGTGGCTGAAAGATTTTCTGGCGGGAAAGCGTCTGCTTGGCCATGTGTATGTGCTGCTCCTGGTGGCCGTAAGCTTTGTGATCTTCGGTGCGGAGAGTATGGGGGAGGCCGTGCAGTATCTGAGGGCTATGTTCGGCGCTTCGGGTATTCCGGCTACTTCCGTAGAAGGATTGTATTACCTGAGAAGCTATCTTGTGATCCTGATTCTGGCAGTGATCGGCGCAACTCCCTTGCCGGGGAAGGCGATCCTGGCAGTGAAGCAGTTGGGCGGCGCCGGGCAATCATCGAATGCGAAGTCGGCGGGACTGGGAGAGACCATGGGAGAACGGATCCTAAATCTGCTGGAGCCTATCGTGCTGGTGCTTTTGCTGGCGATTTCCACAGCCAGCCTGGTGAACGGTTCCTTCAATCCGTTTTTATATTTCCGGTTTTAGGAGGTGCATCTTATGTCAAAGCGGGGAAAGAATATCGTGGTAGTATGTATGACGGCTCTGTTTTTTGCAGGGTTCTTCGTCTGGTGCATCGCAAAGCCGGCAGATGAATATTCGGACAGTGAACGCCGCAGGCTGGCAGGTGCTCCAACGCTCTCTGCCAAGAGCGTCCTTTCCGGAGCCTTCGCGAAGGAATTCGAGACCTACAGCACAGACCAGTTCCCGCTGCGGGAGCAGTTCCGTGCGCTGGACGCTGTGGTGCGTTTCTATGGGCTGCGTCAGAAGGACAACCAGGGTGTCTATGTGACGGACGGCTATGCATCGCGCCTGGAATATCCGCTGGATACGGGGTCTCTTGACCGGGCGGCGGAGCGGTTTTCCTACCTCTATGAAACCTATATGAAGGATACCGATGTGAAGCTGTACTTTTCCATTATACCGGATAAGAATTATTTTCTGGCCGGACAGAATGGTTATCCGTCCATGGACTATAAGTCGTTATTTCAGATCATGCAGGAGCAGACGTCCTATATGCATTACATTGACATTACGGGACTTCTGGATATTGCGGATTACTATAAAACAGATGCGCACTGGCGGCAGGAGCGGATCGTGGACGTGGCCGCACATATCGGAACTGCCATGGGTGTTGCGCTGTCCGGGCAGTATACAGAACAGCTTCTGGATAAGCCCTTTTACGGTGTTTATTATGGACAGGCCGCGCTGCCGCTGCCGGCGGAGGAGCTGTATTATCTTGACAGTGAGGTGCTTGCGGACTGTACGGTTTACGATTATGAGAGCGGCAAGACACTGGGAATCTATGATATGGAGAAGGCGCATGGGAAGGATCCCTATGAGATCTATCTTTCCGGCTCGCGTTCCCTGCTGACTATTGAGAATCCGCATGGAGATCCGGAGCGGGAACTCATCATTTTCCGGGATTCCTTCGGAAGCAGTCTTGCACCGTTACTGGCGGAAGGGTACGGAAAGGTCACTCTGGTGGATATCCGTTATCTGTCCGGCAGGCTGCTGGGGGACCTGGTTGAATTTAAGAATCAGGATGTGCTGTTCCTGTATAGTACCCAGGTGCTGAATAATAGTGTTACATTGAAATGATGCGGGGAAGAACGGGAAGATCACGAACGTACCAAAAAAAACCAGAGCCATGGCACAACTTGCGATGCGCCATGGCTCCGATCTTTTTTACGAAGCGGATTACTGCATTCCGCCTGACATCTGCTGTTCCTGCTTCTGGATCATCTTACGGACCATTTCTCCGCCGATAGAGCCAGCCTGTGCAGACGTTAATTCTCCATTGTAGCCTTCCTTCAAAGGAACTCCAATTTC
>CAKSAI010000132.1 GCA_934434905.1 uncultured Lachnospiraceae bacterium
TACAGAATTTCAGCCGATATTCCTTGTTTTTTTATAAAATTTGTAATATACTGAGACGGAAAATATTTGACTGTTTTAAATACAAAGGAGTTCTGATTTGAGGATCGCTATTGTTGACGACGATATACAAATGTGTAATCACCTGCATACTTATTTGAATGAATTGCTGGGAGATTCTTCTGATATTATCGACTTTCCAAGCGGGGAGGAGTTTCTGTTCGCGTGGAAACCGGGGACGTTTGACCTTATCATTTTAGATATCTTCATGGACAGGCTTACCGGCATGGATGTTGCCCGCGAGATACGCAAAACCGACCGGGATGTGCGCATCGTGTTCAGCACGACAAGCAATGAATTTGCCAGTGAGAGCTATGAGGTGAACGCCTGCTATTACCTGCACAAGCCCTTCGGCCGTGACAGAGTGAAAGCCATGCTTGACCGGATCGACCTTGCGGAAATAGAGAAAATGCGGACGGCAAAGCTGCCCGACGGCACAAGCGTCCGACTTCGCAATATTATCTATGTGGACTTTGCTTCACACAGAGTAACGCTCCACAGCAAGCACAATGATGATACCGTCGTGCGCGCCTCACTTTCGGAAATAGAACCGCTGTTATGTGCGTACCCGTATTTTTTCAGTCCTTCCAAGGGGATCATCGTGAACTTCTACGAAGTAACCGCACAAACCGGCGACACCTTTACCATGAGCGATGGGCGCAGCATTCCCATCAGCCGCCGCAAGGCAAAAGAGGTTTTAGAGGCATATTCCGCATTCCGGTTTGAGATCCTGAGAAAAGGAGGCGAGAGATAATGCCACCCATTTACAGAATCGCGGAGGTCGCCGTTTATTCACTGTTGAATTTTCTTCCGTTCCTCGTGTTAGCGCTTTGTCCGTTCCGCCGCAGCCTGCGCTTTTCGGGAACAGTCACCGGCGTTTTGATCGGCCTTGTGACTGCTCTTCAGCTCCTGCTGGGTGCATGGGCAGCGTTTTTTTCTGCCGGACGATCAGGACTTATCAGTGCGATCAGCACCGTGATTTATGCGGCCTTTTACTTCCTTGCCGTCAAGAAACATTTCGGCAAGACCTTTTTCACGCTCCTTATGATCTCCAACATCGCAAACCTTGCGGTTATTTCGGCGAAAACATTGGAAGGACTGCTCTTTCCCACACTTGCGGTGCAGAGCTACCGCTGGTCGTTCTCACTCATGCTTTTTATCGTAGAGGCGATCCTTTCCGTTCCGCTGTTTCTCTATATGAAGACGGTATACACGCCGGCGGTGGAGAAGGAACCGTCCGGCTTTGAGTGGCGATACCTGTGGCTGATCCCTGCAACCTTCTATGTGATGTGGTACTATGCGTTTTACGGGAATATCTCTCGCACCAGCCTTGAGATCGCCCTGCGCCCGAAAAATACACTTTTTCTGTTCGTCGTCAATGTAGGTGCCATCCTGATCTACTACGTGGTTACCCGCCTGGTGCTTGAGCAGAACAAGACTCTGGAGCTGAAGGAGCGAAATCATCAGCTCACCATGCAGGCTATGCAGTATGGGAATCTGCAGGAGAAGATCACCGAGGCGCGCCGGGCCAAGCACGATGTGCGCCATCACATCGCCTTGATGCAGGAGTATCTGAACAACGGAGATCTGCCTGCTCTTAGTGAGTATCTGAGCCAATACGGTGCAAGCCTGCCGGACGATTCACTGATCTGCTTCTGCGAAAACACCGCCGCCAATGCCGTGCTGCTCTATTTCGCACAGCAGGCAAAGAACAGCAGGATCGACTATATCGTGAAAGCCGTGATCCCGAATGATACCGCCGTCTCGGAAACGGACATCTCCGTTCTGTTCGGCAACCTGCTTGAAAATGCACTTGATGCCTGCAAAGCCGAAAGTGCAGAGGACAAGAAGATCATTGTCCGGGCAAGCACCGACGGCGGTTCGCTCTGTATTACGGTGGACAACACCTTCACCGGCACGCTTAGGCAGACAAACGACGGCGACCTCATCTCAACCAAGCACAAGGGTATGGGTTTGGGTACCCGGTCTGTAAGGAGCATTGTGGAACAGTACAACGGCGTCTGCCGGTTTGAAGCAAAGGACGGGATGTTCTATGCTTCGGTTTTGTGTCAGAGGCCTATATGAATATCCGTCAAGTTTCTTTGTTTTCGCTGTCTGCGGACATTTTCTCTGCCGCACGGCGAAGTATTTCATCAAGATTTTCTTCTGATAGAGCGCCGGGGTAGTCCGCTTCAAAGGATTGCAGCGTCGCTTTGTTTTCCGCTTCGCTTTTTTTCGTTTCTTCAAAAGCCTCGCCGTAGTTTTCCTTATCCATCGTCCGTTCTATAAACGCCACCGATGCCTGCGGCAGCGCCGACCAATCACCGTACAGATCCGTGACGGCCTTTCTGATTTGTTCAAACGTCAGTGGCGTTCCTTTGTCCCGATGTGCTTTCAGTATTCCGATCACATCCGACAGGTCGTGCTTATACTTTCTTCCCGCCATCAGCTTCATAGCAACCATATATTCAGCCGTTACGGTACGCACTTCAAGCAGATTGGAAAAGGTCTTGTAATACACCGAGTGTTCCACCAGCCTCGGTGAATAGGACGTGGTTTTCATAAAATCCGTATTCAGCCAGCCGTTTGGGAGATTGAATTTATCTCCCACCTGATTGATTGCCTGCTTCATTGCCGAGGAGGATATGATAACGGCGTCCATGTCGTAGGTCGTGTCACGGAAACCGTAGTTGACCAGCACCGATGCTCCACCGATCAGAATAATCTCGGCAGGCATAGCTTTCCCGTTCAGCTTGCGAAATACTTTGGCAAGTTCCCGCAGATAAAAATCAAGTTTTTCCTTGTTAAAGGCAATTTCATTAGATGACATTACGCACCTCGTTTTCTGCTATATTGAAGTTTCTGAATTCGGGAATAGCGTCATCAAGGCTTTCTGTTATCATGTTATCGTCATCCATAACCTTTGCCATAGCGATCACGCTTTGCGGATAGATGGGTTCTGCGAGTCTTTGCTTTCTCATGTCGCTGTAGGCATTGCACAGCGGCAGATCGTTTTCGCGGCTGAGATAATCCACCATTGCCAGCAGATAGAACGCCTGCAGATACTGTTTTTTGTTATAATAACTCCGTATCTCATTGGATTTTAAGGTTTCCACGATAAACGGTATATCACCACAGTCCTTCACTCTGTGACAAACATTGCTTTTGAAAAGCTCGAAGGAAATGGTTTTTGGCACGGTATCAGCTCCTTTCACAGCATCGGCAATCAAGTCTTCAATCGTCACATGAAGAACCTGCGCCAGCTTATACAGCGTTTCGGCTGAGCATTTTTCAATCTGCGCCTGTCCGCTGCAAATATTATTTAATGTAGCATGAGGGACGCCGCTGAGTACTGCAAGGCGGTATTTTGTCATGCCTTTTTCCTTGAGAATTTCATTGATATTCATCTTCCGCACCGCCTCTCCACAAGTATTTCTATCTCAGATATTCTGACAGACCGTATCTGTATGAACGTTCCCTATCCTTTCATACGTTCTGCATTCGTATCACCTATGCACATTATATCGGTCAACCGAAATATTGTCAAGAGGTGATCCGAATTTGATAGTCTTCAAAAGGAAGGGGAGGAAGGTTCAACTACCACGGTAGATGCAACCTTCCTTTTTTACTAATAAATGTGTCAATATTCTTCCTTCTCCGCCTCTGCTTTGGTCCGATGTACCGTTCCCCTTGCGTGATTCGGCGGCGCATATACGGATGACAGTCTCAGCGGGCATCTCCCGGTATTCATTACATTATGCCAGGTTCCCGCAGGCACAAAGACAACATCTCCTCTGCACAGGTTCTCCTGAAAATCCTGTCTGCACTGAGTTCTCCCCATACTTACCATACCGCTTCCATGCTCCACCCGGATCATCTGATCTGCATCGGCATGCATCTCCAGTCCGATATCTCCGCATGGCGGGATACACATGAGCGTCATCTGCCCGTGCTCACCCGTCCATATTGCAGTGCGGAAATTCCCATTTGCCATGGCCATTTGTTCCACATTGGTCACGTATGGATTGGGTCCATAGTCTGCCTGTCTTACATACATTTTATAATTACTCCAACGCTCTTTTCCATATCATATGTTTTCACTGAAAATCGGTGATATTTTCACTTTTATGTTGCACCGCGCATTATGATGTTATATAATGTTTTTAGAACATATGTTCGATTATGTAAAACCTTTTATTTTAAAGAAAGATATAATTACGCGATTTCGATCATTGACTTATGATAGCATTAGTGCTATCATAAGTTTAGGGCTTCCACATAATGTCACAAAACATATTGACGAAGACCTCTGGGAGCTGCGTCCTGGGAATAATCGTATTTTTTATTTCTTCTATAACGATAATTGTTTTGTACTTCTTCACAGTTTTCGTAAAAAAGCGCAAAAAACTCCACGCCGCGAAATTGATAAAGCAAAAGCAAAGCGTGATGATTACCTATCCCGGAAGGAGGATTGATTAAAATGAAGAGTTGGAATGATTATAAGGATCATGTCAAAAAAATTGACCCAAATGGCAGCCGTGATATTACTGATATTGAGGAACAAGCCCGTATTATCAGCACTATCATCAAGCAGCGTAATGCACTTGGATTAAGTCAGCGTGATTTAGCATCCATCTGTAACATTCCTCAATCATCTGTGGCGCGAATCGAATCCCTTCAAACCACACCCAATCTAGCCACTCTTTTGAAATTATTGCGGCCTTTAGGGCTAAAATTAACGGTATCGAGATAAGCAGAGGGACATCACTTCCCTCTGCTTTTGAAATACGAAGTTTTTCTCCTTCTCACACCATAACCCTATCACCGCTGTACTCTTCCGGATGCATTCCCCTTTGCCAGCGATTCAATCTCCTGCACACTTACCAGATTGAAATCCTGCTCAATGGTATGCTTCAGGCAGGAAGCCGCAACCGCGAAATTAATGCTGTCCTGGGCTGATTTTCCGGAAAGCAGCGCATAGATCAGCCCGCCGCCAAAGCTGTCGCCTCCCCCTACACGGTCAACAATGTGAATCCGGTATGTCGGGGAAAAATAGGCCTCTCCATCGGTATAAAGCATCGCTGCCCAATCATTGTCATTGGCCGAAATAGACCCGCGAAGCGTAATCGCTACTTTCTCAAATCCAAAGCGGTCGCACAGTTGCTTTGCCACAGAGATATAGCCGGAATGATCCAGCTTTCCCGCATTGATGTCGGTGTTCTCTGCTTCAATCCCAAAGACATCCTTGGCATCCTCTTCATTTGCAATGCAGACATCCACGTATGGCATCAGCTCTGACATGATCTTGCCCGCTTCCTCAGTAGACCAAAGCTTCTTCCTATAGTTCAGGTCACAGGATATTTTCACGCCACGATTCTTAGCTGCCTTGCAGGCCGCCAGGCAGATCCGGGGAAGCTCCCCGCCCAGAGCCGGTGTGATGCCGGTCCAGTGGAACCAGTCAGCGCCTTCAAATATCTTATCCCAGTCATATTCTTCCGCCTTTGACAATGCAACTGCGGAATTGGCGCGGTCATAGATCACCTTAGATGCACGCTGGGATGCTCCTTTCTCTACAAAATAAATGCCAAGGCGCTCTCCGCCTCGCAGCATACAGCTTGTGTCCACCCCGTACTTACGCAGCGCATTGACCGCACTCTGTCCGATCTCATGAGCCGGAACCTTGCTTACGAAGGCGGCATCCATCCCATAGTTTGCCAGGGATACCGCCACATTGGCCTCTCCCCCGGCATAACTTGTCTCGAATCGGTCTGCCTGTACAAAACGTGTATATCCCTCCGGATTTAAGCGGAGCATGATTTCTCCAAATGTGATAATTCTCTTAGTCATTTCTCTCTCCTCCATACTGTGTATACGCTCTCGCAAGCGCTGTGATCTTTTCAAATTCGCCTGCTGCTATCCACTCCTTATTAACCAGATTTCCGCCTACGCCTGCGCCTACTGCACCGGCAGCAAGGAACCCTTGGATGTTCTTTTCATTCACACCGCCGACAGCCAGAAGACGGATGTGATTGATCGGTGCACATACAGCCTTCACATAAGCTGCTCCAAGGCTTCCTACCGGGAATATTTTTACAAAATCTGCGCCGTACTTGTGCGCCTTCATGATCTCGGAAGGTGTCATGGCTCCCGGCATGGATACCATTCCTGCAGCTACGGTTGCCTTGATCACCTCTTCATTGGTATCCGGCGAAACAATAAACCGGGCGCCTGCATCCTTCGCCAGCTTCAGCATCTCCAAGGAAGTAACTGTTCCTGCTCCGATCGCCATCTTGTCACCCATCTGCTCCCGCAGCAGCTTAACCGTATCCGAGGTCTGCGCCAGGCGTTCCGGCTTACTCTGATCAAAGGTCACCTCCATCAATTCAATCCCGCCGTCATAAAGTGCCTGCGCCAGCTTCCGGCAATCCTCTCCGTAGACGCCACGCACGATCGCAATTATCTTGCGTTCCAGAACCTGTTGAATAATTTTTTCTCGCATCGATTCTCTCCTTTCAACTCAGCTCGATTCCAAATGTTAAGATAATTGTATTATGATAATTTATCAATTTACATAGCTATTTTTGCATACTATATTGACTATTCTGCAAATCTTGTGCTATTCTTATCAGGTAAAAGCCACTATGGAAGAATCGAAACATTACAGGGTAAAACACCATGCCAGACTTCAGTCCAAGATATATAAAGAATGATCAGATTACTTTTAAATACGCAAAAGGTGTCAGTGACAGGTCGGGAAAAGAATTCCACACCTATCACGAGATCATCTATTTCATAGGCGGAGAGGCCAGGTTCATTTCCGAAAATATCCATGCACAGTTAAAGCCCAATACCTTGATCCTGATTCCCTGCGAAACCTATCATCAATTACTGATCACCGGTTCTCAGGAGGACTACCACCGCTGTGTATTTCAATTTTTTAATATCGACGAGCTGCAGGAGCTTATATCCGAGAGTATGCAGGGGATCTTATTGCTGGATATGAACAGTCAGTTCCGCTTCCTGTTCAATAAGATGATCGCATTAACAGAAAAACACGGTACAGAATCCATCAATTCCATCGTTCTGCAATCCGTGTTATCTCTGCTTCTAAGCGAAATTATTTCAAATGACTATCCGAGTATGGAAAGCACTGCCACGATTCCTTATACCATATCCGAAAAAGCAATCGCGTATATCAGTGCGCACATAGGTGACCCCATCTCCGTTGCGGATATCGCCAAGGAGCTCAATGTATCGGTATCATGTCTGGCCCATACCTTCAAGGGACAAATGAATATATCCATCCATCGGTATATTCTGAAGAAAAGGCTTATCATGGCACACCATAAGATCTTATGTGGAGATCCTGCAACAAAGGCCGCCATGGATTGTGGTTTTGCCGACTACTCCGGCTTCTATAAACAGTACAAGAAAATGTTCAACAAGACGCCCTCCAGCAAGGAACGGGATTTCTTCCGGTGACGATGCCCTGTCTTAATCCCACCTCTGCATTTTCTCTAAGGTGCGCTTCACTGGTTGCCTTGGGGCGCGTGATCAGATCAAGCTGCTGGCAATAACGGATACACAACTGCGCCGGCGTTACCTTGTATTTCTCCGCCATCTCCCTGATCAGAGGATTCTTCAATGCCTCTCCGTGAGCCACCGGTGAATAGGCCTCCACCGCGATTCCTTTTTCCTGACAATATCTTATCAGATCGATGGGCGTGTTGGAAATGTGCGCAAGCACCTGGTTTACCGCAGGCTTGATCCTGCCCTCTGCAACCGCAAGTTCCAGCGTATGGTCAATGGATGCCTTCGCTGAATCATAAGATTTATTCTCTGCCGCAACCTTGGATGTGTTGAACCTCTCATCACTAAAGTGACAAGATTCCCGGGAACAGGCTTCTAACGAAGCCTTATTTACCGGGCTATCCCCGTGAGTTCCCACGGTTATTATTTCTTACTTTTTATGATACTGACAGTAATCTCAATCCTTCATTACGGATGTTGATTGCGGCATTCACGTCTCT
>CAKSAI010000133.1 GCA_934434905.1 uncultured Lachnospiraceae bacterium
GTGTAACGGCACTGATTTACTGTACAAGAAGCGAACAGCCGGTAAAAATGTCAATTCATTATTGCCGAAAGTGTGACCGGTACTACATTAACGCACAATCATATCAGCAATATGCAGAAAAATATGGGTTGCCAATGCTAAGAGTCACAACATGGAAGAATCATTTTGGAAATGGTGATTACAGCGAGTGGAATAAGGAAAGCGAGTTGGCGGCATACGGTTATTCAGCTAGTGAAAATAATGGAGCGATAGATTCAGATCGGCAACGACTATTAGCTGATTTAGTGGACAGTGGACTTATGACAAATTTATTCAGATCATGAAAGATTTTAAAGCAGAGACGAATGCAGATTATGTATGTTCTTTCTTTGATTATGCAGAATTTTCGGCGATGTGGGGAGTGGAAGGCCCGATACATTATGACGGTAAAGAATATACCAGTAATTTAAAAGACAGTACATTTATCAGTACAACCCAGACCATTGCTGACTTAATCAATACAGATCATTTACTTGCAAGGTATAAACCGGAAGAGTTTGATCAGGGTAAGATTTTATTCTCAGCCGGAAGCGCAATTTATGCACGTCGTCAGAATGCATATTTCGGAAATTTAAAGAGTGCGGGCTCCTTACAGGTGGTTCCAATGCCGACTGTAGAGGGCGAGAAGGAATATGTTCAATTCCTTGAAATGGAAGCGTATGGAATTCCGAAGGGTGCAAAGAATGCTGCTGCTGTTCCATATTTCCTGCGTTTCTTCTTGGATAGAACGAATTATGATATGGATTCTTTCTTTGCAAGCAGCCAGGCGGAAGAAGTCTATGATCACTGCATGCAGTCGAAAAATAAACTCTGGTCTACACTATATGGCAAAGAGTATGGGTTTTATGATGATGATACCACACAGGATTCATTCGCAATGGCTTTGCTTGGTGCAACAGGAGCACAGGTTCAAACTGCAATCGATAGTAATGCATCGGTGGTGGAACAGAGAATCCAGCGTTACAATGAGCAGCTTGAAACGGTAAGGGGGCAGTAAAGAATTACGTACCCAAAGGAGGATGTTATGGGACACATACCGAGAAAAAGGTTCTTGAATAAAAAAAGGACGATCCAATATATGGCAATTTTTGCATCCGCAGTTTTTATTTTCGGATTGACAGCCTGTGGCGAAGTAAAAGAGACGGCAGGAGAACTGACTGCTGAAAGCAGTATCGAGATCCCGCGAGAAGATTATCAAGAGATTCGTCCGGAAGGAAACCGTTCTAATATTATGAATCCGTTAATTGGAGGGGCAGACGGTGAAGCGGAGGTAAGGCGCAATGCAATCCTTAAAGCAGCGGATACGCTTTCAATAGAGGGAACAACCTATTATATTTCAACAGCAGGTGATGACCTAAATGATGGTCTGACTCCGGAAACGGCGTTCCGTTCAATTGACGTATTGAAGTGGCTGCCCGTGAAAGAGGGAGATGCAGTGCTTTTGGAAAGAGGCTCTATCTTTCGGGTAACAGAAGCCATCTCTGCCGTCAGTGGTGTAACATATGGAGCATACGGAGAAGGAGAAAAGCCATGTATTTATGGCTCGCCAAAAAACTATGCAGATTCTTCTATGTGGCAACCAAGCAGAATGAAGAATGTATGGAAGCTGGATTTCGGTTATGGGGATGCGGGGAACATTGTGTTCAACCATGGGGAATATGTGGGAGTTAAGAAATTGGTGGGTCTCAACCAGCTGAAGAATAAGGGGGATTTCTATCACAATGAAATGGATGGCATTCTCTATCTCTACTGTGATGAGGGAAATCCGGGAAATCAGTATGAAGACATTGAAATCTCACCACTGGTTAACCTGTTTTATCTAGATGTTGCAGTTTCCGGTGTTACGATTGACAACTGGTGCTTTAAGTATAGTGGTGCATTTGCCGTCAGCGGTGTTCAGGCAAATACCGGAATTACTATTACAAACTGTGAAATTGGGTATATTGGAGGTTCCAAACTTGACTTGAGTATACGCTATGGAAACGGAATCCAATTCTGGAATGGAACCGGAGATACAGAGGTGAGAAACTGCTGGATCTATCAGATATATGATACAGCATTGACATTCCAGGGCAATAGCCATAAGTCATACAAGAATATCACATTCTCAGATAATCTGTTGGAATACAATGATATGGATATTGAAATCTGGGATGAAGGTGAGAATTTTACAATTGAAGATTTGGTTATTGAAAATAATATTATGCGATTTAATTCGAAAGGCTGGGGGACGAGAACGGAAGATTCCGGAAATCGTGGCGGAGCTGCCTGCTTCAAGTTCAAACTGGGAAACTGTAAGTCTGTGACAGGTCAGATAAAGAATAATGTATTTGACTGTCCGAATTATACGGCAGTTTACTGTATTACATCTTCGAACGGTGGATTTGCACTAACGGTATCAGATAATACCATTTATGCAAACAATGATCGCGGAAACGAAGAAGTGATGCGTTGCGGTAAGATGGTGGATAATAAAAATCCAGATGCAGTGAAAGCAATCAATGAAGTACAGCTTCTGCAGGCATTTAAGACTTTTGACGCTTCACCAAAGAAAGTACAATGGATGGAATAAGCCATACAGGGAGGCTTTGTATAGTGAAAAGAATTATTGCATTTTTGATGAGCGTTATGCTTGTTGGTTCTTGTTGCTTTATGATTTCAAATGCAGAGAAGGATGGAGAAGTTAACGAACAGGACAATCAGCCGGTCAGTCTGGAAATAAAGGAGGATGATGGCACATATGCAGCTTATCTGGCTGCATATAGTGCTTCTCCTATGGCAACAGAGGATTTGAAAGTGATGCCGTAGACATAGTTGGCAAACAGTTCTTATAGCTTTGAAGTAGAAGCACCGGAAAATGGATTTTATAATTTAGGGATAACTTATGTTCCGACAGATGAAGCAATGACAGATATTGAGCTGGGGCTTAAGATTGACGGAGAATATCCCTATTCAGCAGCGGAGTCCTTTTCGTTTCCACGTATGTGGATGGATGCTGATTCGAAGAAAGATCAGGATGATTATGGGAATGAATTTGCTTCTCAGCAGATTCCGTATGATGATTTTTATTTTAATACAGCACTTAACAGGGATTCCGAAACGGGAGAGAAGTATTTATTCCATCTGACCAAGGGAATCCATCAGATTGAACTGGTTCCGATAAAGGGAGAATTGAAGATTAAAGAAATTTCTTTTATGTCACCGGAGAATCCGGCAGATTACAGCCGGCCGGAAGCGTCAGCAAAGTATTATGATGGAGAACCGATCATTTTAGAAGGTGAAGACGCAGATATCAAATCAAGCTATTTTCTTGCAGGAAAATCGGATAATGCATCGGTAAAAGTGACACCACATGATCCGAAAGTCAATAAGGTCAATTATATTGGCGGCGGTACATGGAAAGAAATTGGAGATACTCTTGTATGGAAAACAGAAAGGCTTCAGGAAGGATACTATCAGATTGGATTTTCCTTTCGCCAGAATTCTGTCATTGGTGGAAAGACATACAGAACTCTGACAATTGATGGCGAGATTCCATTCAAGGAGGCACAGGCCATTGGGTTTACTTATGATGATGACTGGCAGCAAAAAATATATGCTGATGAAAATGACGAGCCATACCTGATCTATCTTTCGGAGGGAGAACATCAGATTGCACTACAGGTTACACCGGGAGAGACAGCTGATGTCCGTACTCTGCTGATGGAGGCTGTAGCAGAGATCGGTGAACTGTACATAGACATATCAGTTATTACCGGTGAAAAGGTTGATACCTACCGAGACTACGAATTATTTAAGAAGATTCCGGATATGGAAGAGCGTTTAAATACCATTCGTGAGAAATTGATAAGATCAGGAGAACGTCTTCTGGAAGTGACAGGAGAAAAAAGTGGTTCGAATTATTCGGTTATCATGAACATGGTGGAAGTTATTGATCAAATGATGGATAACAAATATGAAGCACACAGATATAAAGGTTATTATTACCAGACTTACTGCTCTTTGTCCTCCGTTTTACAGGATCTTCGCAGTATGCCGTTGGCACTGGACAAAATCGTGCTTACCAGATTGGAAGAAGATGAACCCTTTGAGACAGTAAATATATTTGGAAGAATTCATTTTTCCGTACAAAGATTTTTTTATTCTTTTTTCAAAAATTATAATGGAGTGTCCAACTCAGATGACGCAGACAGCATTACTATCTGGGTAAACTGGGGACGCGATCAGGCACAGGTATTGGGCTCTCTGGTGAAACGTTCTTTTACGCCGAAGACCGGAATTGAGGTAAATATCAATCTGACAAATGCAAGTATCATTCAAGCAACCTTGTCTGGAAATGGTCCGGATGTAATTTTACAGCATTCCAGGTCGGAACCTGTCAATCTTGCCATGAGAGGGGTGCTGTATGATCTATCTCAGTTTGAGGATTGTGAGGAGGTGTTAGAACGTTTTCAGGAGGGTGCAGAGCTTCCTTATCAGTATGAAGATGGGCTATATGCATTACCGGATACCCAGACCTTTTATATGATGTTTTATCGGAAAGATATTTTGAAGGAGTATGGCATAGAAGTCCCGACAACATGGGAGGAATTTGAGGAAGCTTGTAAACTTTTGGCACGTCATAACATGACTGTATGGATGCAAAATACGCCTGCTACCAGTCTGGCGCAGACAAATGCGGGTGTGGGAAGTAACAATCTGTACCCAAGTATGTTGTTGCAGAGAGGACTGTCTCTTTATGAAGAAGGTGGAAAGAGTACCGCCCTGTTGAGTTCAGGGAGCATGGAAACCTTTGAATATTGGACGAATTATTATACCAAATTGAAATTGCCGGTTACATTAGATTTTTATAATCGTTTTCGTGTTGGTACGACGCCGATTGGCATTATGCCCTATACCCTGTATACGACTCTGAAAGTAGCAGCACCGGAAATTGATGGACTTTGGGGAATGACTGAGATTCCGGGTACGGTTCGTGTGGATGGTGAAGTTTCTCATGCTTCATCCGGAGGTGGAACAGGATGTGCGATTTTAAAACAGTCTGAAAATCCAAAGGCAGCCTGGGAATTTTTAAAATGGTGGACATCAGCAGACACACAGCGTACATTTTCCAATGATATAGAGTCTATCATTGGTCCTTCTGGAAGGGTTGCTCTTGCAAATGTGGAAGCTATTTCTTCACTTGCATGGGATGACGGTATGCTGGAGGAGATTCTGAAGGCATGGGATAATGTGGAAGAGATACCAGAATATCCGGGAAGCTATTATGTCTCCAGATCGATCTATCAGAGTTTCTGGAATGTGGTCAATGATCGACAAAATACGAAGAATATGATGATGCGCTTTGGCAGGGAAGCAGATGAAGAAATTGCAAGGAAATGGAAGCAGTATCAGGGACGAGGAAATTAGAAATGAGGTTACAGGAATGGTAGATAAAGCAAAAATAAAAGCTAAACGCAAAAAAATGAACAAAGAGGACAGAGCATTTTATCTGATGCTGATTCCGTTTCTGGGAGCTTTTCTGTTGTTTAATATTTTGCCTGTACTTGCTTCTATGGGACTGAGTTTTTTTGACTATGATATGGTCTCAAAACCAATATTTGCTGGATTTTCCAATTATACTCGAATGTTTACCGGAGACGGAGTATTTTGGAAAGTAGTTGGAACGACCCTGCGCTTTGCTGTGATAGCAGGCCCGGTCAGCTACCTTCTGTCATTCTTCCTCGCGTGGATGATAAACGAATTCTCCACTCCGATCCGGGTATTTTTAACCTTTGTGTTTTATGTACCGGCGTTGGTTGGAAATGGTTATTTTGTGTGGCAGCTGTTATTTTCCGGTGACAGCTATGCATACCTGAACAATCTCCTGATCAGTTTCGGGTTAATTACGGAACCGATCCAGTGGTTTCAGGATACGGCTTATAACTTTACAATCATCATGATAGTCCAGTTGTGGATGAGCATGGGAGTATCTTTTCTGGCTAATATTGCAGGTTTGCAGAATGTGAACGTTGAACTGTATGAAGCAGGGGCTATTGACGGGATTAAGAACCGCTGGCAGGAATTGTGGTACATAACGCTTCCGTCCATGAAAAGTATTCTGCTATTTAGTGCCGTCATGCAAATACAGGCAGTGTTTTCCATCAGCTCGGTAATCCAGACGCTGGCAGGATATCCGAGTGTGAATAACTCGGTAGATACATTGGTAAGCTATATCGCTGATGTAGGTACCGTCAGATATGAAATGGGTTATGCAGCCACATTGTCCGTATTTTTGTTCATGATGGTATTGATCGTGCGTTATGTGATAGGCGGATTGTTGAATTTAGTGGGCAAGAGCGATCGGTAACTGGAGGTGGATTATGACAAACAGGCAAAAAAAATATTGGCGGCATTCCGGTGCAAAGCAGAAGATGGCATACCGCCGTTATACACGTTCCAAAGCAGGAAACTTTTTTTACTTTTTATTTCTGATAATATGTGGTCTGTTCATGGTATTTCCACTGTTTTATTGCGTGGTTACCTCGTTGAAGCCGTTGGATGAGTTATTGATTTTCCCGCCCAGGCTTTATGTGACAAGACCGACACTGGAAAATTACCGGGTGTTGCCCTCTCTTTTGAGTAATCTGCAGATACCACTCTCGCGTTATGTGTTCAACAGTCTTTTTATTGCTGTGGTATCTACCTTTTTAAGTGTAATCGCGTCCTCCATGGCGGCATTTACGTTTTCAAAATCAAAGGTCAGGGGGAGAAAAATTCTGTTCACAGTGGTACAGGTTATGTTGCTTTACAACACATATACGCTTGCGGTGCCACAGTATTTGATTTTTAGTGAACTGAAAATGATTGACAAATATTGGGTGTATATTCTTCCAGCGATTCCGTCTACCATGAACTGTTTTTTGATGAAACAGTTTATGGACAGTAGTGTTCCGGATGCACTTCTGGAGGCAGCAAGGATCGATGGTGCGGGAGTACTCAGAATGTACTGGCAGGTGGTCATGCCTATTTTGAAACCGGCATGGATGACATCGCTTTTGTTTTCATTTCAGGCAATGTGGACAGTAGTTCCATCCGGAACGATCTTTCGGGAAGAACTGAAGACGCTGCCATATGTCATGAGTTCCGTTGCCTCAGGCGGAATCGCTCGAACCGGCAGTGCAATGGCGATTACGGTTGTTTTGATGATTCCGCCGATCGTAGTATTTATGTTTACACAGAGCAATGTATTAGAAACTATGAGTACTTCTGGTATCAAATAGAAGGGAAGAAGATGCTGTGAAACGAGTGATTCAGATTTGTCTTATATTTTTATTGAGTGCCGGAATGGTAATGCCTGTTATGGCAGCACCTACGGATACTTATACTAGGTCGGATGTCCCGGGGGGAAATACAACGCTTCAGCTTTCCAGAGAGATGTATACCGCCGAATGCACGATTGATGCGGCTTCGCTGGGATTGGAAAAATCCCTGGAAGGAATTACGGATGTGTATTGTGCAGATGACGGCACCATATTTCTTCTGTGTGGAGGCACTTCCAGGCTTATTCGTATCCGGGAAGATTACAAACTGAAGGATGAAATGGTTGTGACAGATGCAGATGGAAATGCGGTTGATTTCACCGGTGCAAAGGGGATTTATTCCGGAGCAGACGGATATATCTATCTTGCAGACACTGGTCATGCCCGTATCCTGATATTGGATTCGCAAGGCAAGGTTATCGATACGCTGGATCGTCCCAAATCTGATTTGATACCGGAGGATTTTATGTACCAGCCGGTATCCGTTACAAAGGACAAACAGGGATATACCTATATACTGAGTCTTGGATGTTACTATGGTGCACTTCTTTACACTCCGCAAAATGAATTTCTG
Source organism: uncultured Lachnospiraceae bacterium (assembly GCA_934434905.1). Lineage (GTDB taxonomy): Bacteria > Bacillota > Clostridia > Lachnospirales > Lachnospiraceae > 14-2. The sequence goes on from CAKSAI010000133.1 coordinate 7,915, forward strand.
GGATTTTACGGAGCAAATACAGTAGGGAGTAATGCGCTAGATACGCTGGCTTTTCTTTGGGAGAAGCTGACCAGTAACGATACCAAGAAAGCTGCCTCCACCAAGAAGTTGCCATATTCTTTTGTGGATTTTTCCTTTGACCCGGAAGGATATATGGTTACCT
>CAKSAI010000134.1 GCA_934434905.1 uncultured Lachnospiraceae bacterium
GCACAAAACTGCCGTTACAGGAGGAACTTGCAGCATGTGCGATAAGTGCAAAGAGAAATATTATATTACGACGGCAATTGCCTATACCTCCGGCAAGCCTCATATCGGAAATACGTATGAGATCGTGTTGGCGGACAGCATTGCCAGATATAAACGGCAGGAAGGATACGATGTATTTTTTCAGACCGGGACTGATGAACATGGACAGAAGATTGAGCAGAAGGCAAAGGAAGCAGGGATCAGCCCCAAGGAGTATGTAGATAATGTGGCCGGCCAGGTGAAGGAAATCTGGGATCTGATGGGAACATCCTATGACCGATTTATCCGCACTACAGACGAGGATCACGAGAAGCAGGTTCAGAAGATATTTAAGAAGCTGTATGACCAGGGCGATATCTATAAGGGATATTATGAGGGAATGTACTGTACACCGTGTGAGTCCTTTTTCACGGAATCCCAGTTGGTGAACGGCAAATGCCCGGACTGCGGCCGCGATGTTGTTCCGGCCAAGGAGGACGCATATTTCTTTAAGATGAGCAAGTATGCGGATCGGCTGATCGAATATATCAATACGCATCCGGAGTTTATTCAGCCTGTCTCCCGTAAAAATGAGATGATGAATAATTTCCTGTTGCCCGGTCTGCAGGATCTGTGTGTGTCCCGGAGTTCCTTCTCCTGGGGAATTCCGGTGGATTTTGATCCGAAGCATGTGGTATACGTGTGGCTGGATGCATTGACAAACTATATCACCGGTATTGGCTATGACTGTGATGGAAATTCCACGGAGCAGTTTATCAAGAACTGGCCCGCAGACCTGCACCTGATCGGTAAGGATATTATTCGTTTCCATACGATTTACTGGCCTATCTTCCTGATGGCGCTGGGACTGCCGCTGCCGAAGCAGGTGTTCGGTCATCCGTGGCTCTTACAGGGCGGCGAGAAGATGAGTAAGTCCAAAGGAAATGTAATCTACGCCGACGATATGGTGAGACTGTTCGGCGTGGACGCGACCCGGTATTTTGTGCTGCATGAGATGCCCTTTGAAAATGACGGAATCATTACCTGGGAGCTGGTGGTGGAACGCTTTAACTCCGACCTGGCTAATATCCTTGGTAATCTGGTGAGCCGTACTGTTTCCATGAGCAACAAGTATTTCGGTGGCATTGTTGCAAGCACCGGCGTTACGGAAGCTGTGGACGATGATCTGAAGGCGGTTGTGACTGCCGTTCGGGATAAGGTGGCGGCTAAAATGGCGGAACTTCGGGTGGCAGACGCTATCTCTGAGGTGTTTAATGTATTCCGCCGCTGTAATAAATATATCGATGAGACAGAGCCATGGGTGCTTGCCAAGGATGAGGCGAAGAAGGATCGGCTGAGCGAAGTGCTCTACAATTTGACGGAATCCATTACCATTGGTGCCAGCATGTTGTCCAGCTTCCTGCCGGAGACGGCGGATCGGATTGCGGCACAGTTGAACACAAAGCTTCGTACCTTTGCAGAAATGGACAGTTTTGGTCTCTATCCAAGCGGAAATCGCGTGGTTGAGAAGCCGGAGATCCTGTTTGCACGTCTTGATGTGAAGGAGGTCATGCCCAAGGTAGATGCGATTCGGGAAGCTCAGAAGGCCGCTTACGAGGCAGAGCAGCAGGCATTGGCTGGGGCTGCAGGCGGAGCGCAGGGCAGTCAGAATGCATCAGGGATAGGTGACGGAGCGCAGAGTATGGAGGAATCCGGTATTGATATAGAGCCTAAGGACGAGATTACCTATGAGGATTTTGCAAAGATGCAGTTTCAGGTAGGCGAGATCATTGCCTGTGAGGAAGTGCCGAAGTCCAAGAAGCTTCTTTGCTCCCAGGTTCGTATTGGCAGTCAGGTGAAGCAAATCGTATCTGGAATCAAAGCACATTACAGCGCTGCCGAGATGGTAGGCAAGAAAGTGATGGTGCTGGTGAACTTAAAGCCCGCCAAGCTTGCCGGTGTGGTATCCGAGGGAATGCTGTTGTGCGCGGAGGACGAGAACGGGGAACTGGCACTGATGGTTCCTGAGAAGAAGATGCCATCCGGCGCGGAGATATGTTAGAAACAGATCGTGGCTGTGAATAGTAACAACTGTTCAGCCAGACAAAAGATTGGGAAGGAATTGCCATGATATTTGACAGTCATGCCCATTATGATGATAAGCAGTTCGACGGTGACAGGGACGAACTGCTTTCTTCTATGGGAGAAAATAACATCAAGAGAATTGTAAACGTTGGGGCGGATCTTAGCAGCAGTAAGCGGGCAGTCGCCATGGCAAAGCAGTATGATTTTGTCTATGCCGCTATCGGCGTTCATCCCAGTGATGTCGGAAGCCTGGATGAAGCCGGCATGCAATGGCTGCGGGAAACAGCGGAATATGAAAAAGTGGTGGCTATCGGAGAAATCGGACTGGATTATTACTGGGACAAGGAGCCTAAGGTGCAGGAACAGCAGCGGTTTTGGTTCCGCCGCCAACTGGAGCTGGCCAGAGAGACGAGATTACCTGTGATCATTCATTCCAGAGAAGCCGCAGCGGATACGATGGAGATTATGAAAGTTTATGCTCAGGGGATACCCGGCGTGATCCATTGCTTTTCTTATTCCAAGGAGCAGGCATTGGAATATGTTAAAATGGGCTATTACATCGGCGTAGGCGGTGTAGTTACTTTTCAGAATGCAAGAAAGCTGAAGGAAGCAGTGACGGAACTGCCGCTGAATCGGATCGTGATTGAGACGGATTGCCCCTATCTGGCTCCGGTACCAAATCGGGGAAAGCGGAATTCCTCTCTGAATCTGCCTTATGTGGTAAATACCATTGCAGAATTGAAAGGCGTGACGCCGGAGGAGGTCGAGAAGATCACCTTCCAAAATGCGATGGAGCTGTATGGAATCTAGTTGACTAGCCAGAACTGATATATGCTGAATTGCTATATAGGAATAAGCAGGAAAGGAACAATCATGGCAACATTAGGAAATCCCCAGAATACCATAGCGGTACTGCAGAAATATAATTTCAACTTTCAGAAAAAATATGGACAGAACTTCCTTATCGATACCCATGTGCTGGACAAGATCATTGCTGCGGCAGGTATCACAAAGGAAGATTTTGTGCTGGAGATCGGGCCGGGAATTGGCACCATGACCCAATATCTCTGTGAGAGTGCACGCGAAGTAACGGCGGTGGAGATCGACAAGGCACTGATCCCCGTCTTAGAGGATACCTTAAGCGCTTATGATAATGTGGAGGTTCTGAATCAGGATATATTGAAAGTAGATATTAACCGGATCGCACAGGAAAAAAACGGAGGCCGACCCATCAAGGTAGTGGCAAATCTTCCTTATTATATTACAACACCGATCATTATGGGACTGTTTGAGAGTCAGGTACCCATCGACAGCATTACGGTTATGGTGCAGAAGGAAGTGGCCGACCGCATGCAGGTGGGGCCGGGAACCAAGGACTACGGAGCGTTGTCTCTGGCGGTTCAGTATTATGCCAAGCCTGAGATCGTGGCTAACGTGCCGCCCAACTGCTTCATGCCAAGACCAAAGGTAGGAAGCGCTGTGATACGGCTGACCCGGCATAAGGAGCCACCGATACAGGTAAAGGATGAAAAGCTGATGTTTCAGATCATCCGGGCTTCCTTCAACCAGCGGCGGAAGACGCTGGCGAATGGGCTCAACAATGCGGGTGGATTCCATCTTTCTAAGGAAGCCATTATAAAGGCTATTGAGGAACTGGGCGTGTCGCCCAGCATCCGCGGGGAAGCGCTGACATTAGAGCAGTTTGCACGTCTCTCTGATATTTTAAAGACGTATGAATAATAGAAAAACAAATGGGGAGATTCATAGAAGCTCCTTCAGCTCAATCGTGTCCTTCCAAAACCGCTTGGGAATATTCTGGCTCTGAAGCTTGGGATTCAGCCTGGCCTCGATGGCGATGGTATGGACGAATTCCACCCATAGCTGCCGGAATTCCATCTCCTTTTCGGAAAATCGGTTCATGAAATCCTCATCTGCGTTGGGAACCTCCGCAAGGATGTAGCCGCTGCCGCACTTATGTAAGGCAGCGGTTTTGTGCGTCTCGTCATAGATGATGAAGTTCTCCATGGGGAGCCGATCGGTAAAGTGCTCCGCAAGAATGGGAAGTATATTGTTCTTGGGATGGATCCGGGAGAGCAGGATTCCATGCTCCAATTCACTGAAGCGCAGAAAGCCCAACAGGTGATGGGCTTCATTGCTGGCACTGCGCCATAGCTGGAATACCCGGTTGACGTATGGATTCCCAAGCTGCTCCAGAATTCTCGAACCATCCTTCATGGCAAGGGCAAGCACCACCGTCTTGTAAACGGCCTCCGCTTTGTTGATGTTTCGCTTCCGATCTTTTGATGATTCATAGGCGCTGATGGCGTGACAGATATTCGAGTATGTTTCCTGCCCCAGCCTTGTGCACAGTGTGTCTGCAACCTTATGACTATTCTCCATATCCACGGGAATTTCCTCATATTCGCAGAATAATTCATAGGTATCCAGAGAATCCTGGGTGGTAAGCCGGATATTGTTATGTCCGTATCGGCTTGCATAGGCCCGGTAAATACCGGAGAAAATGCCGTCGATGCTGTTCTCACAGATGAAAATGTGCATGTGAAATCTCCCTTATAGATGATGAATACGGTAGCAGTTCAGCCCGCGCTTTGATTCGCCCATAACACTGGCGATGGCTGAACTGCTGCGTCGAAAAGACTCAACTGCCGATAACCGCTCTCCCGGATCTCCCTGGGAATCTGGGTCTTATCGCCCATGAGATTCCGGCAGATATAATCCTCCTCCAGCTTCGTATTGTACATCATGCGTCCGCTGCAGGTGATAAAGAACAGTGCTCTTTTCAGTACAACGCCGATCTTCTTGAGATCATCAAAGGTCAGAACAGACCGTCGCCGGGCCTTCACAATGCGGCTGGCGGATTTGTAGCCTATGCCGGGAACCCGCAGCAGGGTGTTGTAGTCGGCACGGTTGATCTCCACCGGGAAGTATTCCAGGTGGCGCAGCGCCCAGTCGCACTTGGGATCCAGGAAGATGTTGAAGTTGGGGCGGTCTTCCGACAGCAGTTCCGATACCTGGAAATGATAATAGCGCAGGAGCCAATCTGCCTGATAGAGCCGATGCTCACGCAGCAGAGGCGGCCCGCCGGGAAGCATAGGCAGGTCGGAATCCTGGGTTACATTCACAAAAGCGGAAAAGAAGACGCGCTTCAAATCAAAGTTCTTGTATAATCCTTCCGCTACGGACATGATCTGAAAGTCGTTTTCCGGTGTGGCTCCGATGATCATCTGGGTGCTCTGGCCTGCCGGGACGAAGCGGAGACTCTGGCATTTCTGATGATCGGAAAAGCAATCATGAAGACTGGAGTTGGAAATTCGGTTCACCAGGGAATTGTCCTGAATGGCAGAATCAGAATTCCAGTCGGAAGCAGCATTTAAGCCAGAAGTAGAATCCAAGGCAGGATCGGAATCCAGACAATCTGAAAATTCCGTATTCCGGCTGCTGCGCCGGGCCAGGCTGTTTTGAAGCTCCATCAGCTCCTGACGGCTGGCATGGATTCCGTTCTGTATCTGACGCATAGGTTTTAAGATGGTATTCCTGGACTTGCAGGGTGCAAGCTTCCGTAAGCTGTCTGCCGTGGGAAGCTCCAGGTTGATGCTCATCCGGTCTGCCAGGAATCCGGTCTTCTCCAGCAGGACAGGATCCGCGCCGGGAATAGCCTTCACATGGATATATCCATTGAAATGATGGACATACCGAAGCTGAAACAAGGTCTGGTAGATCAGATCCATGGTGTAATTGGGGCTGATCATGATACCGGAGCTTAAGAAAAGTCCTTCAATATAATTCCTGCGGTAGAATTCCATGGTGAGGGTGCAGATCTCATCCGGGGTGAAGGAGGCGCGCCGGACATCATTGCCGCAATTATTCAGGCAATAAGAGCAGTTGAAGATGCACTCATTGGTGTAAAGGATCTTCAGCAATGAGATACAGCGTCCGTCCGCGGAAAAGGTATGGCATATGCCGGGAGCCAGACAGTTACCCATGTGCTTCCCATCGCCTCCGCGGTCAACTCCGCTGGAGGTGCAGGCCACGTCATACTTGGCAGCATCGGATAGGATATTCAGTTTCTCCATCAAGGTCATGTTCTGTGTAATCTGCATAGTAGTCACCACCGTATATTATAAAAAACAAACGTATGTTCTGGATATAACTATACCACAATCCGTGCCGGAAAGCAAGAGAAATCGAAAATATGTTCGAAAACCTGTTGCGGGACATTGTGACGCAAGTGTCGAATACCATAGATTTGGCGGTAGAAAAAGCCCAAAAGTAATGGTATAATAGTTTCTACTTGGAGAGGTGTTATCGAGCCTGGCAGAACGAATACCTAGCCACTTGACGAGGTATTCTATAGACAATATTTGGAGGTGCATGAACATGACCTATCGGGTCGCCATTTGTGATGACGAAGCGGAGCAGGCGGAGCGTTTGAAAGCCATCGCTGCCGCATGGGAAAAAGAGACCGGCGCATCTTGTAGAATTGACTGCTACCTGAGTGCGGAAGCATTCTGGTTTGTCTACGAGGGTGACGGTGCGTTTGATATTCTGCTTCTCGATGTGGAAATGCAAGGCATGAGCGGCATCGAACTTGCCAAGCGGCTGAGAGCTTCCGGCAGTCGGGCGGAGATCGTGTTTATCACCTCGCACTTTGAGTTTGTGGGTGAGGGCTATGAGGTGGACGCGCTGCATTATCTTGTCAAGCCCGTATCCAGGGAAAAGCTCTTTGAAGTTCTGTCCCGCGCTGCCGGGAAGCTGGCGGTGGAGCCGCCGTTTGTGGTGATCTCCTGCCAGGGCGGGATGGTGAAGCTCTATGAATCCGATATTCTGTATGTGGAATCCTTCCTGCATGACATTGTGATCCACACGAAAACCGGGGAATACCGAATCAAGGAAAATATTTCCGCCTTTGCACAAAGGCTCAGTGAGGACTTCTTCCGTGTTCACCGATCGTATCTCGTTAATTTGAAAGCGGTGATCCGCATCGGCCGCACATCGGTCACGCTGGAGGGCGGCGCAGAGGTTCCCGTTGCACGTGGAAAATATGACGACATCAACCGTGCATTTATTGCAAGAAACTGAGGTGACGCGATGCTGAAACGAACTTATTTGAAGCTGGTGGAAATGCAGGAAAAGCAGGCGAAGCACCATCTGGACGAAGTGCGCAGCATCCATAATGAGATGCGCGGCTATAAGCATGATTTTCACCACCATTTACAGGCGCTCAAGGGGCAGCTCGAAGCCGGAGAGACTGACCGCGCCATCGCTTACATAGAACAGCTTGATAAAAGCCTTCAAAGTGTGGACACGCTCATCAAAACAGGCAATGTGACTGTGGACGCCGTTCTCTCCGCGAAGATCGCCCAGGTAAAGGCAGAGGGGATCGCCGTGACGGTGGAGGCAAATATCCCGGATCACCTGACGCTTACCGATCTGGAGTTAAGTATCATCATCGGAAATCTTCTGGATAATGCCATCGAGGCCTGCCGCGAGGCTGGGGACGAGAAGTTTATCCGGCTGTCCATCCGCATGAAGGGCAAGATGATGTATTTTTATATGTTGAATTCCGCCGGAGGAAAGAAAGTAAAGGTCGGCTCCCTGTTTCAAACGGGCAAGTCCGGGGCACACGGCTTCGGGCTGCACCGCGCCGAGACAATTCTTGAATCGCATGGCGGATGGGTCAAATACAACAGCGAAGACGGGGCTTTTACCTCAGAATTTCTGGTGCCAGCCGTGGAGTAAATGCAATTCGTGTACTGACAGATGCAGTTGGTGCACGAATTGCATTTTTTCAGGCGGAGCGTGCTACACTGAAGGAAAGCGAAGCTTTCCGCTACCGAAACGTAGCGGTGCGCAGACGCGAAGTTCGGGTTTCCCGACAGAAAGGAGCGAAGTGTTTTGAAAAACAAATCCGAAAAGAAAAAGCCCTATCGTTCCGCGTG
>CAKSAI010000135.1 GCA_934434905.1 uncultured Lachnospiraceae bacterium
ACGGAGCAGAGAGCATTGTGATCCTGGAGCGTGACCGGGAACTGGGCGGAATCTTAAACCAGTGTATCCACAACGGCTTTGGTCTCCATACCTTCAAGGAGGAGCTGACCGGGCCGGAGTATGCCTCCCGTTTTATCCGGCAGGTAAAAGAAGAAAAGATCGAATATATGCTGAACACCATGGTTATGGATATCTCGCCGGAGAAGGTGGTGACGGCCATGAACAGGGAGGAAGGGCTGTTTGAGATTCAGGCGAAGGCCATCGTGCTGGCTATGGGCTGTCGGGAGCGTTCCAGAGGAGCACTGAATATTCCGGGATATCGTCCGGCCGGTGTTTTCTCGGCGGGAACGGCACAACGTCTTGTCAATATGGAGGGCTACCTGCCGGGACGTGAGGTTGTCATCCTGGGATCCGGGGATATCGGTCTGATCATGGCAAGGCGTATGACCTTAGAGGGCGCCAAGGTAAAGGTGGTGGCGGAGCTTCTGCCCTATTCCGGCGGCTTGAAGCGTAATATCGTTCAGTGTCTTGATGACTATGGAATCCCGCTGAAATTGAGCCATACTGTCATTGATATCCAGGGCAAGGAGCGGGTGACCGGGATCACGCTGGCCCAGGTGGATGAGAATCGTCGTCCCATTCCGGGAACAGAGGAATTCTATTCCTGCGATACGCTGCTGCTTTCCTGCGGGCTGATTCCGGAGAATGAGCTGTCCAGGGGAATGGGTGTGGCAATGAGCCCGGTTACTTCGGGGCCAGTGGTAAATGAGAGCCTTGAGACCAGTATTCCTGGTGTATTTGCCTGCGGCAATGTGCTGCACGTGCATGATCTGGTGGATTTCGTTTCCCAGGAGGCTGCCAGTGCCGGACGCCATGCCGCAGAATATGTGGCCGGATGCCGGGAGGCAGAAGCCGCTGCCAGCAGGACAGAGGCCGGAGCTATTGCAGACATCGACCAGGCGGGAACGAAGGAGACGGAGAATGCCGTCATTATCCGTCCACAGGGCGGCGTGCGTTATACGGTTCCTGCGTCCATACGCGCATCTCATATGGATGAGGAGCAGGTGATCCGCTTCCGCGTGGGTGATGTCTATAAAAACCGTTATGTTTCCTTATATCTGAACGGGGAGCGCCTGATCCACCGGAAGCGTCCGGTGATGGCACCCGGCGAGATGGAGGAGCTGAAGCTTAAGAGAGAACAGCTCGCGAACTGTCCGGCAGATTCGGAAATCATTGTGACGATCGAGGAGGCGTAAAGTGATGGAAAACAGAGATTTGATTTGTATCGGATGCCCCATGGGCTGTATGATTACCGTATCCATGGAAAACGGCGAGGTTGTTTCAGTCACCGGCAACACCTGTAAGCGTGGGGACACCTATGCCCGGAAGGAAGTGACGAATCCTACCAGGATCGTTACCAGCAGTGTCCGTGTGACGGACGGGGTGCTTCCGGTTGTCTCCGTGAAGACCAAAGAGGATATTCCCAAGGAGAAGATTGCAGATTGCATGAAAGCGCTCAAGGAAGTGACGGTGAAGGCACCGGTACACATCGGAGATGTCCTGCTTACAGATGTGGCCGACACTGGAGTGGATATCATTGCTACCAAGGAGATACCTACTGTTTCCGTGTGTTAAGAGACAGTTGTCTGCAGGATCCCCGAACCACCAGCCGACAGGGTAGCAGTACCTTCATGGCAGTCTCCGGGCGCTGCTTTAGCATGTGGTAGACCAGACTGGCCCCGTAGCTTCCCATGTCGTAGGCAGGGGCGTGGACGGTGGTCAGCGGTGGCGTGGTGAAGGAAGATACGGCCGTGTCATCGAAGCCCACAATGGAAATATCCTCCGGCACCTTCAGCCCGGCATCGTTTAGAGCCTTCAGCGCACCCATAGCGATGGGATCGCTGGCGGCGAAGACCGCGGTGGGCAGACAGTTCTTCCGGATAAGCTGCTGCATCATGCGGTAGCCGGATTCCATGTTGAAGCTGTCCTCCAGCAGATAGGGTTCATAGACAAGCTTATGTTTTTTACAATATTTGATAAAATACTTCTTGCGGGGGTCGGCAAATAGCTGGCCCCCTTCTACATATTCCTTTCCACCCAGAAAGCCGATGTGGGTATGCCCCAGCTCCTCCAGATATGTGAGGCCGTCATACATGGCCTGGGCGAAGTCCAGCGTGATGGTGGAGACAGTTAAGTCCGTCACCGGCATGTCCAGAAAAATGATATTTTCCGTCAGGGAGGTAAATTGCCGGATCTCTGCGGCACTGAACTTCCCGGCACAGACGATGCCGTCCACATCCCGTAAGGCCTCCAGATAATTCACATCTGTCTTGAAAGCGCGCACCACTTGGATGCAGTTCTTCATGCAGAAATCTTCGATTCCCTGCCGGATCAGCAGGTAATAGCTGTCGGAGAGCTCCTGTTCGGAGGAAAACCACTGGACAATGCCCAGGGTGAAGGTGGACTTGTCTGTGGTGCGGGGTTTTTTTGTATAATTCAATGCATTGGCGGCATTTAATACCTTTTGCTTTGTCTCCAGAGAGGCGTTCAGGGAAGCATCATTGTTCAGGATCCTGGAGACGGTGGCCGGGGAAACGCCTGCGGCCAGCGCAATATCTTTGATGGTTGCCATGGGTCGGGCTCCTTTTTCTACTGCAAACTGTGAAAAGCTTTTGTTTATTTTACCATAGATGGTTACAAAAGTAAAACATAAAAAGTTTAGTAAAAATAAGAAAAAGTTTACTAAATGAAATTGACTTTTGGCAGGAAACACTTTATACTATTTAGAAAAGACAGGACGAGGTGCGATAATATGTATCAGACAGAAGAATTAAAGCAGCAGTTGGCAGCCGGGCAGCTGGACGGACGGCTGACAGAAGTGTACGTAGACACGGATATGATTTCCGGCCAGAGGGAACGCTACCGGAGGGCGATTGAGGAGTTCGAGAAGCTTTTCGGAGCAGGTGAGGCGGAGATCTACAGCGCCCCCGGAAGGAGCGAGGTGGCAGGAAACCATACGGATCATCAGCACGGCGAGGTGCTGGCAGCTTCCGTGAATCTGGATGCCATCGCGGTGGTGCGCAAGACTTCCGATAACCGGATCCGGCTGTTATCCCAGGGCTATCCCATGCTTACGGTGGAACTTGCAGATCTGGAGGTAAAGAAGGAAGAGGAAGGCACTTCCTGGGCGCTGATCCGCGGTATGGCCTATGGTCTTAAGAGAAACGGACATGCAATCGGAGGCTTTGAGGCATATGTGACCAGCGATGTGCTGGGTGGTGCCGGACTTTCCTCCTCAGCGGCCTTCGAGGTGCTGGTGGGAACCATTCTGTCCGGGCTCTATAATGGAATGGGAATCAGCCCGGTGGAGATTGCCCAGGTGGCACAATTTTCAGAAAATGTTTATTTCGGCAAGCCCTGTGGACTGATGGATCAGATGGCAAGCTCGGTGGGAGGGCTCATCCACATCGATTTCAAGGACACGAAGCATCCGGTGGTGGAGCAGGTGGACGTGGACTTTGCAGCCTATGATCACAGCCTCTGCATCACGGATACCAAGGGATCTCATGCGGATCTGACGGACGAATACGCTGCGGTTCCGGCGGAGATGAAGCAGGTGGCAGGTTACTTCGGGAAAGAAGTGCTGCGGGAAGTCGATGAGAAGGAATTCTATGCGAAGATTCCGCAGTTGCGTGAATGTTTTGGCGATCGCCCGGTGCTGCGTGCCATACATTTCTTTGCGGAGAATCAGCGGGTAGAGCAGCAGGTAGCGGCTTTGAAGGACGGCGCGTTTGATACCTTCCTGAAGCTGATCCAGGCTTCCGGTGACTCCTCCTTCAAATATCTGCAGAATGTATACACCAGCAAGGATATTCAGAACCAGGCAGTCTCCATCGGTCTTGCAGTCAGCCAGAATATACTGGGCGATCACGGTGTCAGCCGGGTTCACGGCGGAGGATTCGCCGGGACCATCCAGGCATTTGTGAAAAACGATTATGTGGAAACCTACCGGGCAGCCCTTGACGCAGTCTTCGGAGAAGGTTCCTGTCATGTACTGAAGGTTCGCCCGGTGGGCGGAATCAAAGTAATATAATGAGGAGCAAAAATACCATGATAAACGAAGCGATTAAAAAACTGGTCTGCTATGGTCTGGAAACTGGCCTGATCGAGCAGGCGGATGTCATCTACACCACCAACGCTCTTCTGGAAACGCTTGGCATAGAGGAATACGAAGAGCCACAGGAAACCTATGAAAATGTGGAGCTTGAGCCGGTACTCGCCGAGCTTCTGGACTATGCCTACGACCAGGGTCTCATAGAGGAAAACAGCGTGGTCTATCGCGACCTGTTCGACACCAAGCTCATGGCGAAGATGGTGGCACGTCCCAGCACGATCATTGAAAAATTTAACAGCCTTTATGAAAAATCACCCAAGGAGGCTACAGATTTCTACTATAAGTTCAGTCAGGATACGGACTATATTAGGCGCTACCGGATCAAGAAGGATGTCAAGTGGACTACTGAGACAGAGTACGGCACCATGGATCTGACCATCAATCTGTCCAAGCCGGAGAAGGATCCCAAGGCGATTGCGGCAGCCAAGAATGCGAAGCAGAGCGGATACCCCAAGTGCCTGCTCTGTATGGAGAATGAGGGCTATGCCGGAAGACTGAATCATCCGGCACGCCAGAACCACCGTATTATCCCGGTGACGATCCAGGGGAGCCGATGGGGATTTCAGTATTCCCCATATGTGTATTATAACGAGCACTGCATCGTGTTTAATTCCAGACATATCCCCATGAAGATCGAGCATGATACCTTCTGCAAGCTGTTTGATTTTGTGAAGCAGTTCCCGCACTATTTCGTGGGATCCAATGCAGACCTTCCTATTGTAGGAGGCTCTATCTTAAGCCACGATCATTTCCAGGGCGGACATTATGAATTCGCCATGGCGAAGGCTCCGGTGGAGAAGCACTTCACGGTGCCAGGCTTTGCAGATGTGGAGGCCGGAATTGTGAAGTGGCCCATGTCCGTGATCCGCTTAAGCGGTGTGGATACAGAGCGCATCATTGCCCTGGCAGATCGGATATTGAACACCTGGCGGGGCTATACGGATGAGGCGGCCTTTATTTTCGCAGAAACAGACGGAGAGCCGCACAACACCATCACACCCATCGCCAGAAAGCGCGGCGATAAATATGAACTGGATCTGGTACTGCGCAATAACATCACCACGGCGGAGCACCCGCTGGGCGTCTACCATCCGCATGCAGAGCTCCATCATATCAAGAAGGAGAATATCGGTCTCATCGAGGTGATGGGCTTGGCTGTTCTTCCGGCTCGCCTGAAGGGAGAGATGGAGAAGCTGGCACAGGCAATTCTTGCCGGAAGTGATATCCGGGGCGATGAGGTATTGGCGAAGCATGCAGACTGGGTGGAGGAATTCCTGCCGAAGTACGATTCCGTGACAGCAGATAATATCATGGAGATCCTTCACGAGGAGATCGGCCTGGTATTCGCCAAGGTGCTGGAGCATGCCGGTGTATACAAGCGCGATGCGGCGGGAAGGGAAGCGTTTGACCGCTTTGTGGAGAGCCTGTAGGAGAAAGGATGTTATACTGTTACCGTTTATTCATACCTGTGTGCGGTGCAGACAGTGATAACGTTTCAGAAAAAATACTTTACCGTCCGCGGTTTGTGTGGTATAATTCACTACAGTATGAACATAGAAAGGAAGAAGCATCATGAAACATGTAAAGACCTTAAATACAAAGAAGCTGCAGAACACGGTTAAGAAGGGCGGATGCGGTGAGTGCCAGACATCCTGCCAGTCCGCATGCAAGACCTCCTGCACCGTAGGAAATCAGAGCTGCGAGAACAAATAGGATTCATATGGGTAAGAAGAACCCCTCAGAAGACCGTTCGCTTAGAGCGAGCGGTCATTTGTGCGTATATTAGAAAGGAACTTATAAAAGTGGTCCATCAGTATAAAAATAATGGCTACAATATTGTTCTGGATGTGAACAGCGGCGCAGTCCACGTGGTGGATGATGTGACCTACGATGTGATCCCCCTGTATGAGGGACACAGCAGGGAGGATGTTATCGCGCAGTTGTCCGGGACATATGAAGCTGCGGAGGTCGGCGAGGCCTATGATGAGGTGAAGGCACTGGCTGATGATCGGCAGCTTTTTACAGAAGATGAATACGAGAATTATATCGGAGAGTTTGCAAACCGTAAGACCGTGGTGAAGGCCCTGTGCCTGCATATTGCCCATGACTGCAATCTTGCCTGCCGCTATTGCTTCGCGGAGGAGGGAGAGTATCACGGGAGACGTGAGCTGATGAGTTATGAGGTCGGCAAGGCAGCCCTTGATTTTCTGATCGCCAATTCCGGAAACCGCAGGAATCTGGAGGTGGACTTCTTCGGCGGAGAACCGCTGATGAACTTCCAGGTGGTAAAGGATCTGGTGGCTTACGGGAGAGAGCAGGAGAAGCTTCATAACAAGAATTTCCGCTTCACGCTGACTACCAACGGTGTCCTTTTAAATGACGATGTTATGGAATTTGCCAACCGGGAGATGGCGAATGTTGTCTTGAGCATTGACGGAAGAAAAGAGATCCATGACCTGATGCGTCCGTTCCCAAAGGGGGCGGGAAGCTACGATCTGATCGTTCCGAAGTTCCAGTGGTTTGCCGAGAGCCGCGGGCAGCAGAAGTATTATGTCCGGGGTACATATACCCATCACAATCTGGATTTCTCCGAGGATGTGCTTCATCTGGCTGATCTTGGCTTTGAGCAGATATCTGTGGAGCCGGTGGTAGCCAAGGATACGGAGGAATACGCTATCCGGGAGGAAGATCTGCCGAAGCTGTTTGAGGAATACGATAAGCTGGCGGTGGAGATGATAAGGAGAGAGAAGGAAGGAAAGGGCTTTAATTTCTTCCATTTCATGATAGACTTAGAGGGCGGGCCCTGCGTAGCCAAGCGGCTTTCCGGCTGCGGCTCCGGTACCGAGTACCTGGCGGTGACACCATGGGGCGACCTGTACCCCTGCCATCAGTTTGTGGGCAACGAAGAATTCTACATGGGAAATGTGTATGAAGGCGTGAAGAACACGGAACTCCGGGAGAAGTTCCGGGGCTGCAACGTGTATGCCAAGGAAAAATGCCGTGACTGCTTTGCAAGATTCTATTGCAGCGGCGGGTGCGCGGCCAATTCCTACAATTTCCATGGGGATATAAATAATGCATATGATATTGGCTGTCAGCTGCAGAAGAAGCGCATCGAATGCGCGATCATGATCAAGGCTGCACTGGCAGAATAATACAAGGAGGAGAACCAATGAAGAGAAGTAAAGGAATAGCAATCCTGGCGCTGATTCTGGTTATTCTGACCGGAGTGACCTGGTATGCCGGAACCATCATTTCCACAGTGGGAATCGGTGAGAGCCGCAACATCAAGCTGGGCCTGGATCTGCAGGGCGGTGTCAGCATCACCTATGAGACTGTGGAAGAGAATCCCAGCGCGGAGGACATGAAGGACACAGTCTACAAGCTGCAGAAGCGTGTGGAGAGCTACAGCACAGAAGCAAATGTTTATCAGGAAGGCGACAACCGGATCAACATCGAGATCCCGGGTGTCAGCGATGCCAACACCATCCTGGAGGAACTGGGTAAGCCAGGATCCCTGGAGTTTCAGAACGCCTCCGGCGAGACGCTGCTGACCGGATCAGATGTGGCGGATGCTCAGCCAAACACCGGCACGGATTCCACCACCGGAAAGAGAAAGTATTGGGTGTCTCTGACATTTACAGAGGCAGGAAAGGAAGCCTTTGCCAATGCTACCAGGGACAATCTGAATAAGAAGCTCCCGGTTGTCTATGATGGAGAAACCATCAGCAATCCTACGGTAAACAGCGTGATCACCGATGGACAGGCCATTATCGAAGGAATGGCCAGCTACGAAGAGGCGGAAGCCCTGGCAACCCAGATCCGTATCGGATCCCTGTCCCTGGAATTGAAGGAACTGCATTCCAAGGTGCTGGG
>CAKSAI010000136.1 GCA_934434905.1 uncultured Lachnospiraceae bacterium
GGAAAAGCTTCTTACGAAGAAGGAATGCGTAAGCTACGACTGGGGCAAAAAAGCGCAGGAAGTTGACTACGGTCTGCTGTATCAGAATCGATATGACCTTTTTAGAAAGGCATATCGGCGGTTTTTGAAGCATACGCCGGAGGATTACGGGGAATTTTGCCGGAAGCAGGCAGACTGGCTTTCGGATTATGCGTTGTTCATGGCGTTAAAGGATAAAAATGGCGGTGTGGAATGGTCCAAATGGGATCATGACTTAAAGCATCGCGTGCCTAAGGCTATGGAAGCCGCCAGAAATGAACTGGCGGAGGAGATCCGGTTTTATGAGATGCTGCAGTATCTTTTTTTCAAACAGTGGTTTGCACTGAAGGAGTACGCCAATGAACAGGGAATTCTGATCATCGGCGATACGCCCATCTACGTGGCTGGAGACAGCGCGGATGTGTGGGCGAACCCGACTCTTTTCTATCTGGACGAAAATCTCACCCCCATCGATGTATCGGGGTGTCCGCCGGACGCTTTCTCCGATGATGGTCAGCTGTGGGGAAATCCGCTGTTTCGCTGGGAGGAGATGAAGAAGGACGGATACGCCTGGTGGGTTCGCCGGATCGCACAGATGGCGAAGCTGTTTGATGTGGTGCGGATCGATCATTTCCGTGGCTTTGATTCCTACTATGCCATTCCGTACGGAGATGCCACGGCAAGAAACGGCCAGTGGCGTACAGGACCGGGAATGGATCTGTTCCATAAGATTGAAGAGAAGCTTGGAAAGGTCGATATCATTGTGGAGGATCTGGGGTTCCTGACAGACTCCGTGCGGAAGTTGCTTTCAGATTCCGGTTTCCCGGGAATGAAGCTGATCCAGTTTGCCTTTGACAGCCGGGAAGATGGAGATTATCTCCCGCATAATTATAAAAATCACTGTGTGGTCTATACAGGAACGCACGATAATGATACAATAATGGGGTGGATGAAGACGGCACCCAAGGACAGCGTGAAATTTGCCAAGGAATATCTGCGTCTGACAAAGGAAGAAGGCTACAACTGGGGTATGATGAAAGGAGCCTGGAGCAGTGTAGGCGACCTGGCTATCGTAACCATGCAGGATATTCTGGGACTTGGCAGTGAGGGAAGGATGAATACACCCTCCACACTGGGAAACAACTGGAAATGGCGCATGAAAAAAGATGCCATAGATGACAAGCTTGCCGGCAAGGTCCGCAGTAATATGCAGTTGTACGGACGTATGCCGGGATAGAAAGGATACATCTGTCAGCGGCAGAGAAGAAAGGCAGGGGTCAGATGTATTATTTTATCGTGAATCTGACTTCCCGGACCGGGAAGGCCAGAAAGATTTGGATTGAAGTTGAAAAGGAATTGAAGAAAAGGAAGGTGAGCTACGAGGCCTATATCACGGAATATGAGGGACACGCCAAGGAACTGGCTGAAAAGCTGTGTACCAAGGGCGTTTCTCTGATGGAGAAGCCTGATACCCTGGCAGCGGCGGAGGAAGAGACAGAATCCTCCGGGGAGTCTGTTTGCTTAGTGGTGGTCGGCGGCGATGGTACAGTCAACGAAGTAATCAATGGAATGCACCATTTTGAGGATATCTGCTTCGGATACATACCCACCGGTTCAGGCAATGATCTGGGGCGGGGACTTCGTATCTCCAAGGATCCGATGGAAGCCTTGGATCGAATCTTAAATGCGAAAGAGGTTTTTCCAATGGATCTGGGGCGGGTGACAGACGGAAATGGCAAGTCCCGTTACTTTGCCATAAGCTCAGGCATCGGCATCGATGCAGATGTCTGCCGTGAAGCACTGACATCGAAGCTGAAGGTGTTTCTCAACCATCTGCGGTTGGGGAGCCTGACCTATGTCCTCCTGACGGTGAAGGCATTGTTCACGATGCCCACTACGGAAGTGACCGCCCGCTTCGACGAAGGTGCGCCAAAGAAGATATCCAAGATGATTTTTGTAGCCGGGATGAACCATCCCTGGGAAGGGGGCGGTGTTCCCATGTCCCCCCAGGCGGATGCTCAGGACGGGAAGCTGTCTGTCTGCTGTGTCTATGGAATTCCGCGCTGGAAGGCATTTTTCCTTCTTCCGGTGCTGGTGATGGGAAAGCATGGAAGACTAAAAGGGTTTGAATTCATCGACTGTGAGCACTATGAGCTTACCCTTGCAAGGCCTATGGTGCTTCACGGGGACGGAGAATATCTGGGGGAGCATACCAATATTCAGTATACCTGTGAGAAGGGAAAGCTGCTGGTGCGAAAGTAAATTCAGGTTATAACATAAAACCTTCTGCATATACTTAAAACAGTAGATGCAGGAGGTTTTTTATGGACAATGTCAATACAACCGCATATGATCTTTATAAAGATATCAGTGAGCGCACCAAAGGCGAGATATATCTGGGAATCGTTGGCCCCGTGCGCACCGGAAAGTCTACATTTATCAAGCGTTTTATGGATCTGATGGTGCTGCCGAAGATGGAGGATGTACATAGCAGGGAGCAGACGCGGGATGAACTGCCCCAGTCAGCCCAGGGTAAGACCATTATGACTACGGAACCTAAATTCGTGCCGAAAGAGGCGGCTAAGATCGCGCTGGCGGATGACATCAGCGTCAATGTACGGCTTATCGACTGTGTGGGCTTTATGGTGGAGGGCGCCACCGGCCATCTGGAGGAAGGGGCAGAGCGGATGGTGAAAACGCCCTGGTTCGACTATGAAGTGCCTTTTACCCAGGCAGCAGAGATCGGCACCCAGAAGGTCATTAAGGAGCATTCCACCATCGGTGTCGTGATCACCACGGACGGTTCCTTTACGGAACTTCCCAGGGAGGCATATGTGCCGGCGGAGGAACGTACGGTTGCGGAACTCACCAGACTGGGAAAACCCTTTATCATTCTTCTAAATACGCCCAGACCTTATGGGGATGAGGCAGTGCGGATGGCGGAGGGACTGCAGGAGAAGTATAAAGTGACTGTGCTGCCGGTGAATTGTGAGCAGCTTCGGAAGGAAGACATCCATCACATTCTGGAGAGCATTCTCTACGAATTCCCCATCGCCCGCGTGGATTTCTTTCTGCCCAAATGGGTTGAAATGTTGGAAAATAGTCATAAGATCAAGGCCAGCATGATCGAGAATGCGAAGAATATCCTTCAGGGAATCTCCTTTGCGCGCGATATCAGGAAGCAGGATTTTACGCCGGTGGGGGAGTACGTGAAGCGTATGAAGCTGGATAAGATGGATCTGGCCAAAGGGCGTATCAGCGTGATTATGGACGTGGATGATGCTTATTATTATGAAAATATGAGTGAGATGACGGGGGTTCCCATTCAGGGGGAGTATCAACTGATCTCCATGGTGAAGGAGCTGGCTCAGATGAAGCAGGAGTATGGGAAGGTTGCCAGTGCCATGGAGTCGGTGCGTCAGAAGGGGTATGGCGTGGTGATGCCACAGCTTGGAGATATTGAGATCCAGGAACCGGTGCTGATCCGCCATGGCAATAAATTCGGAGTGAAGATCAAGGCGTCTTCGCCTTCTATCCATATGATCCGGGCTAATATTGAGACGGAGATCGCCCCCATCATCGGAACAGAGGAGCAGGCCAATGATCTGATCTCCTATGTGAAGGACGCCGGGGATTCCGGTGAGGGAATCTGGAAGACGAATATCTTTGGAAAGTCAGTGGGCGAGCTGGTGGAGGATGGAATTCGCGGAAAGATCACTATGATGGATGATGAGAGCCAGATCAAGCTGCAGGATACCATGCAGAAAATCGTGAATGACAGCAATGGCGGGCTGGTGTGTATTATAATTTAACAGTTCAGCCAGACCGAAGAAGGACAGTCGCAACTACGAAGAACAGCCGGGAGCCTGCCAGTAAGTGCTGGTACTCCAATCGCTGTGCTGGCATGGTCTAGCCCTCCGAAAGCTGAAAGAATCTGCCGCGGACAACTCGGAAAATGGGTTTGATACCCATTTTCCTCAGACAATGTCCGTCTAAAATTTCCGCCTGGAATGCGGAAATTTTGCAGTTTTTTTTCGCTTTTGGAGACCAAGTCCATGCACAGCTTGCTACAGTCGTACTTGCACTTACCAGCAGGCTCTCCGGTGTCCATGCGTAGCTTGCTTCAGTCGCGTCCAACGTTAATATGACACTATTCGCATTCAATGTCATCATTGACCGATTGAACAGGAAGTGTTATGATAATAAAGCAAGAAAATCATACAAAAGGAGAAATCGTCCATGAAAGAAAACCGCAAACTATTGCAGGAAATTATCGCTGATATTCAGCACGATATGACTGATGAGGAAGTTTTAAACCTGCTTGCAGACAGCAAAATTGCCGTGAATCCGGAAAGGGAGAAGCTCAAATATACACTCGGTCAGCGCGCAGCGGATGCGATTGCAAAGTTTGCCGGAAGCTGGGCGTTTATCTTTTCGTTTACTGGGGTGCTGATTTTGTGGATGGTGATCAATACGCTGCTGGCATCAAGTGCATTTGATCCATACCCGTTTATTCTGCTGAACCTGGTGCTTTCCTGTGTGGCTGCCATCCAGGCGCCGCTTATTATGATGAGTCAGAACCGGCAGGAGGAGAAGGATCGTCGTCGTGCGGAGAATGATTATAAGGTTAACCTCAAGACGGAGATCATGATAGAGGATCTGTATGACAAAGTCAATACGATTCTGAGCAAACAGGCTGCACTTGAAAAGCGTATGCAGGCACAGGAACCTTTCGAAGAAAAGAAACATAAGGCATAGAGAGCGCTGTTTCATGTGCCCAAAATTAAAAGGAGGACAAGCAAATGAATCCAACATACGAAAAACTCATGCGTTGTTACGAAAGCTTTCAGCAGAAGATAAATTTTAAACCGGAGGTCGCTCTGATTCTTGGCTCCGGCCTTGGCGATTATGCGGAGGATATTCAGGTGGAGGCTACCTTGGATTATCGGGACATTGAAGGGTTCCCGGTGTCTACGGCACCCAGCCATAAGGGAAGGTTCATCTTCGGTTATGTGAAGGATGTTCCGGTGGTGATCATGCAGGGACGTGTACATTATTACGAGGGCTATTCCATGCAGGATGTGGTGCTGCCGATTCGCCTGATGAAGCTGATGGGTGCGAAGGTTCTGTTTTTAACGAATGCCTCAGGCGGCGTTAACACCGACTTTCACGTAGGGGATTTCATGCTGATCACCGGACAGATCTCAAGCTTCGTTCCGTCGCCGCTGATCGGTCCCAATATCGATGAACTTGGCGTGCGGTTCCCGGATATGAGTCAGGTGTACCGGAAGGATCTTAATGCTATTATCCGTGCGGCCGCAAGTAGGTTGAATATTCCGCTTCGGGAGGGAACGTATCTTCAGTTTACCGGACCGGCCTATGAATCACCGGAGGAGATCAAGATGGCAAGACTTCTGGGGGCGGACGCAGTTGGCATGAGCACTGTCTGCGAGGCGGTGGCGGCCAACCATATGGGTATGGAGATCTGCGGCATTTCCTGTATTACCAACATGGCCTGCGGAATTCTGGATCAGCCTCTTACCCAGGAAGAGGTAGAGGAGACCGGAGCGCGGGTAGCACCGCTGTTTAAACAGTTGGTGACGGAAGCAATCGTGAATATCTATAAGGAGAAGCTGACATGAATATCCGTTTTTATAATGCGAAAATACTGCTTACCAAGGAGGATAAATCCTTCGAGATCCTGGAAGGGGAACTGTGGGTTAAGGGGAATGAGATCTGCTATATCGGCGATGGAAGCCGGGAGGAGAAGGTCTATGAAGGGCTTGCACTTCCAGTGATACTCTGGGATCGGGAAATCGATGTGAAGGGGAATCTTCTCATGCCAGGCTTCAAGAATGCTCACACCCACTCCGGAATGACATTCCTTCGTTCCATGGCGGATGATCTACCCCTGCAGGAGTGGTTGTTTGAAAAGGTATTTCCCAAGGAGAATCAGCTTCAGGAAGAGGATCTGTACTGGCTGACAGCACTTGCCAACCTGGAATATCTGACCAGTGGGATCACCTCCCAGTTTGACATGTACTTTTTCCAGGAACAGGTGGCAAAGGCCTGCGTGGACATGGGCTTTCGGGTTGTCCAGACCAAGGGACTCAATAATTTCGGCGGTACTGTGGCGGAATTGGAGGAAATGTATCTGAAGCTGAACGACTACCACGAGCTGAGCTCCTATATTCTGGGCTTTCATGCAGAATACACCACCAGCAGGGAGTTGATGGAGGGTGTGGCAGGACTCGTTCAGAAGTATCGGGCGCCTATGTTTGTGCATAATTCCGAGACGAAACGGGAAGTGGAGGAGTGCCGGGAACGGTGGGGCATGAGTCCTACCCAGCTCTTCGATTCTATGGGAATGTATGATTTCGGCGGCGGCGGTTATCACTGTGTCTGGTTCGATGAGAAGGATATGGATATTTTTGCAAGAAAGAATCTCTCGGTTGTGACCAATCCCGGCTCCAATGCCAAACTGGCCAGCGGAATCGCACCGTTAAAGGAGATGTGGGAGCGTGGAATCAATATTGCCATCGGAACCGACGGCCCGGCCAGCAATAACTGTCTTGATATGTTCAAGGAGATGTTTCTGGTGAGCTCCCTGACCAAGCTTCGTGAGATGGACGCGGCTGCGATGAACGGGGACGATGTGCTCTATATGGCTACCGTCGGCGGTGCTACTGCCATGGGACTTTCCGACTGCGATCGTCTGGCTGTTGGAAAGAAGGCGGATATCATCATGATCGACCTTATGCAGCCCAATATGCAGCCGGTGAACAATATCACCAAGAACCTGGTGTACAGCGGCAGCAAGCAGAATGTGAAGATGACCATGATCAATGGCCGGATCCTGTATGAGGATCAGAAGTTCCATGTGAACCTGGAGGTTCCGGAGATTTACCGGAAGGCCAATGAAGTTGTGGCGAGGATGAAGTAGGAACGTAGGAAATATAAATTGCAACCGCAATTATGTGAAAGAACCAATAAACGAGGGTAATCTAAGAGTTGATTTGCCCTCGTTTTCGTGTTAAGATAGGAATATTTCAGAACTACAGCATCGACCCATCCCCGGATAAAAAGATGTCAGAATCTGTGGTCGCAGCATCGCTTCGTAAGCTGTCCATGTATTTGGAACGTTATCATCATAAGAAAGCATTGATTTTTTTAGATGAATATGATACGCCGCTTCAGGAGGCATATGTGTCAGGCTATTGGGATGAACTGGTATGCTTTATCCGTGAACTCTTCAATATATCATTTAAAACAAACGAATATCTGTATCGTGCTCTTCTGACCGGTATCACGCGAGTCAGCAAGGAGTCCATTTTTTCTGATTTGAATAATATGCAGGTAGTAACAACGACATCCGAGAAGTATTGTACCTCTTTTGGCTTTACGGAAGAAGAAGTTTTTGCAGCCTTGGAACAAAGAGGACTGTCTGCGGAAAGAGAACGGATAAAGGAATGGTACGACGGTTTTCGGTTTGGCAGTATATCGGATATCTACAATCCATGGTCAATCACCAAATATCTGGATTCCAAGGAATATGGCACATACTGGGCGGATACCAGCTCCAACCGCCTTGTTTCCGAGCTGATTCGGGAAGGAACGCCGGAACTGAAGATGCAGATGGAGGATCTGTTGGAGGGGAAGGCGCTGGAAGTGGTTCTGGATGAGCAGGTGATCTTCGATCAGCTAAAGAAAACACCGGGAGCCATCTGGAGCCTGCTGGTAGCCAGCGGCTATCTGAAGCCTGTGAGTCGGCAATATAATATGGAACTTGGGGAGAGCACTTATCAGCTTCAAATTACCAATCGAGAAACGCTGTTGATGTTCCGGAAGATGATTTCAGCATGGTTTTCAGCAGATCTGACCTCATATAGTGATTTTAAGAAAGCACTTTTGATCGGTGACTTGGATTATATGAATCAGTTTATGAATGAAGTGTCAAAGGTGATGTTTAGTAGCTTTGACGTTGGCAGCAAGCCATCGGAGAATACACAGCCGGAA